>NZ_JBPWOA010000006.1:405000-524539 GCF_051781005.1 Anabaena sp. WFMT
ATCCAGGTATGTTGGTAGTGCAAAGGGTAAGGGCTAATGTAGATGCTTGCTCGAAGTTTTCTTAGGTGATATTTTTGCTTGTAATTGTATATTCACATTACACAAGTCAAATTCTATCAAATCAAAATTACACCTTGTAACTATTAGCTATTTTCAGCAAAATTCCGTAAGCGCATCAGTTGACGCCTCATTTGAGGCGAGGCTTTAAACTCAGAAACCTCCTGCGCCTTCACAGACGCTTGTAGTGTCTCCAAAAAGTCATCAGAACCCTCAGTTAGTGCGTCTAGTAGCACCTGTAAAAGTTGTTCGCGATCGCCCAATAGACTTTTTTCCTCAATCAAACGGAATTTGAGATGAATTTCGCACTCATAAACACCCACTTCGAGATTATTTATTTGGCGCGGTAATGCTTTGGAGTTCATAGTCTTGAAGATTCCTTTACTTGGTGTTCATGTAGTTGAGGTGCTAAAGATTCAGAAAAAAATTCTTTATATTTCTTGCGAATACAAAGAGGTGTTTCAATTAAGATTTTTTCCTCATCCATCAAATTTACATTCCATTTTTCACTCTCCTATTGTGTGCCATCTAGATTTTTACTGTCTAATTTCTAATGATCCTGTGCTAGTTATGGCATATGTGAGTCATAAACTATTATTCAGTTTTTAAGATTCCATACAATAAAGTTTCTGTAAGAACTTTCCAAACCTTGTTAAAAGTTTTTACATCAACTTTATCTAAACGTCAATAACCGTTTTTCTTTTTACGGTATACTAAGTATTATTACTTAAGTAAAAATGCTAGGTTTTGTTTTCGATTAAAGCTAGGTAACATAGTGGACAATTTAAGTTAAATTACTAAATGTTCGCTTTTTTATCCGTGAGCTTAAAAGGAGTTAATCAGTAAAATTATGAACTGTAAAAATTTTGTTCTGGAGTATCACACAGACTAAACCAGGATATTTTAGCCCAGAATTTTACAAAAAAGTACAGCAAGTTTTAAATATTACTAGCTATACTGAAAAAATATTGAAATTTCAGGTTTGAGCATCCGTCTCAATCATCTCATCAACTCCCACAAAACATCAATTTGATTTTTTGACTCTTGCTCATAATATTGCTTGAGCAATTCTTTTTCCGCTTCAGTGACCTGATAAGTGATCAATTTTTCAGGTCTTGCTACAATATAATACCGCTATTTGGGGTATTTTAAGGCATGGATATAAGATTAAGAAACTGATTTTAACGCTTAATGACTAAGAAATAACTGATGTGGAAAATCAGAGTTAGTACAAGTAAAAATTAACGATTCTCAGTACCAAAAAGCTAAAGTTAATACAAAAACATCCCGCTTTTTGAAGTTGCACCTTTTTTTGTCTGCTTCTCACTGTTCTGCTGACAAATTTCCTGCAAGGTTAGGAAAATGTTAGAGTATAATTATTCTAATGTGTGTGGTGTGACAAAATCAAACCGCATCTGCTCGCTCGGCTCTAGCCACAGAATCCGCTTCAAACCCTAGAATTTTAGTAGTAGCAGTAACCTACCGAGACAGTATGCTGGTTAAAGCTCACAAAATATCTTCCACAGGGAACTAAAGCTGCGCTAAAAGCTCGTAAGTTGAGAGAATGAAGCTCAGGCACAGCAGTTAAAATGATTGCAGTGTAATTAACCAAAATCTTACACATTTTTATGGATAACCCGATGCTGCTCAAGTCCACAACCCGTCATATTCGCATTTTTGCGGCGGAAATGGACAAGGATGAACTAGTTCCTAGTAATCATGTATTGACGTTAGATATTGACCCAGACAACGAATTCAACTGGAATGAAGATACTCTGCAAAAAGTTTATCGCAAGTTTGATGAACTGGTAGAGGCTTCTAGTGGTGTAGATCTCACAGATTATAACTTACGCCGAATTGGGTCAGACCTAGAGCATTATCTGCGATCGCTCCTACAAAAAGGCGAAATTAGCTACAATCTCTCTAGCCGTGTGACTAACTACAGCATGGGATTACCCCAAGTTGCAGCCAACGCAAATCAATAAGGTTATGAGTTATTGGTGAGTTATAAATTTTGTAACTCACCAATAAATAATGTTAAATAAATTGCCAATCGCTGATCGGTTCGACAAATATGGAAAATGACGCGGCAACGCTCTACTGCCCAAATGAATATTGTCAAGCTGTTAACCCCCTGACCTACAAGTTTTGCCAGAGATGTTCCACACCTTTACCTAAGCGTTACCTCCGGGCAGTGGGAGATAGTTTGAACTTGGGTATTCCTGGAGAAATTTTAGCCGATCGCTATTTAGTTATTAGTCAATCAATAATTTTTGATCTCAAGCCTGGTTTATTACCCCAAATACCTGAATTAGATAATTTACAGCAGATTCAAGCTTATCTCAAGCTAATTCCTTACCGCTTACACATCCCGCAAATATATGGGATGCTCTCTATTAACGAGGGGCAATCTCTATTACTCCTAGAACAACCACCCCTATTAGCTGATAGTACAGCCTCTCAAATCAATCTGTGCAGCAAGTTAACAACGGCTTGGGGTGATGCCTCATCAATACGGCAAATGAATTGGCTATGGCAGTTAGCTCATTTGTGGCAACCCCTTTTGACCGAAGGAGTAGCCTCTAGCTTATTAGACCCCAATTTATTACGAGTTGAAGGGTCTTTAGTGAGGTTACTAGAATTACATTTTGATTCACAAACAGCACCAACATTATCGCAATTAGGAGAATTTTGGCAACAACTGCTCAAAGAAGCCAAGCCAGCCATAGCTGAATTTGTCAAGCAAATTAGCAATTCTCTCATTCACGGCGAAATTAACACATCTGAGCTATTAATTAAAGTTTTAGATCAAGGATTGGCAGGATTAGGGCAAACCTCATCGGGACGGAATTCACCCACCCAAACCACCATTAAAATCGTCACGCGAACAGACACAGGCCCTAGTCGTCAACGGAACGAAGATGCTTGTTACCCTTCTAGTGGTGTAGTTGTGAGTAAGCCGCCTCAACAAACTGCCTTAGCTATCGTCTGTGATGGTATTGGTGGGCATGAAGGCGGCAACATAGCATCAAGTTTAGCCATTGAAACCATTCAGCAGCAGGTCAAAGAACTAACTTCTGTTCCTTATGAAAACATAGATCCCTTACTGCTGTTAAATGATTTGGAACAGGCTGTAGCGCTTGTTAATGATAAAATCAGTCAACGCAATGATACTGAACATCGCCAAGGAAGACAACGGATGGGAACGACCTTGGTAATGGCCTTACCCATTGCCTACGAAATGTACATTACCCATATCGGTGATAGTCGTGCCTACTGGATTACACGCCACGGTTGTTATCAAGTTACCCTGGATGATGATGTGGCTTCCCGCGAGGTACGTTTAGGTTATGCTATTTATCGTGAAGCATTACAACATAGTGGTTCTGGTTCTTTAGTTCAAGCTTTAGGGATGAGTAAAAGCGCCTCATTGCATCCAACATCCCAAAGGTTTATCATTGATGAAGATGCAGTCTTTCTCCTCACATCCGATGGATTAAGTGATTTTGACCGAGTGGAAGAGTATTGGGAAACAGAAATTTTACCAATTATTTCTGGTGATACAAATATAGAAAATGCTGCCCAGCGACTGATAGAAATCGCTAATACAAAAAATGGACATGATAATGTCACGATCGCTTTAGTACATTCTCAAGTCAAATACTCCGAACCAGAGGTGGCTCTCAAAGCAGATATTGTTACTACTATTTCAGCCAGCAAAACGGTAGATTTGACACCAAAAACAACAAACAGCACAATTTTAGGCAATTCCCATCAGCAAACTCAGGTAATTCCCGAAACTAAGCCGGTGCGTGCTTCTCAACTACCACTCCAATTACTAATTCTTTTAGGGGTACTTTTAGCAGCAGGTTCATTGGGATATTGGCTCAAAATCCAACGGCAGCTACCTTCTAGAATTACAGATCCCCTAATTCCATTTGCTAGTCCACAACCAACAATAACTGAAACACCTACACCAGAAACCTTGGAGAAACAGGAAGATTTTTCGCCCGCACCAGTTGGTCAACCGCCCGCGCCTTAGTGCTTGGAGGTAGCAGGAAAGAAAGCTTTTATGATTAGATATAGAAGGCTTTTTAACTGGATAGATATTTCCGCCACACTGCATTAGTGATTATCATCACCGTCATGGGATATGATAATGCAGGTAATAAACAAAATCAAAAATTCACTAGGTACAAATTTCTTCCTGCTGGACAAAAAAGTTTATTGTCAATTATTTGTTCTTAGAGTTTAGTTTCCACAAATCCATGTCCTGCCTGAATCTGGCGATCGCCCGTCTGGTAAATACTGGCACTGATAACTTCGCTATTTGGGTGGTTAAGGCTCCCTATCCCAGTGGTTATGTTTTGCGTGACTGTGTTTTCGCTACTGAACTTAGTCAAATTTGGCAAGAATGGCAACAAATGTTTGCTGGTCATAGCCCCATAGATATTGGTTCATTATCGACATCTCCAGGAGTAAATACATTACCAATTAATTCGAGTTCACCCCTGGTTGGTCAAACAACAAGTCCTTACAGTAGTCGTTTGATGCAATATTTGGGCATAAGTTTATGGAGTTGGGTATTCGATGGGGCAATTCTAGGTAGTTTAGAACGTAGTCGCGGGATGGCTATGGGTCAAAATAAACGTTTGCGCTTTCGCTTAGAAATTCGTGACCCTGATCTCATTGCTCTACCTTGGGAAATTATGCAGCGCGAACCCGGACAGTCAGCAATATCTCTTTCCCAAGATATTTTATTTAGTCGCACTACCAGTGAAGTTGAACCCTTACCAAATTTGCGAGCTGATCCAGCTTTAAATGTCTTATTGGTTTTAGGACATGATGACAATCTAGAATTGGAAAAAGAAGCTGCTATTCTGGAGAAAATATTGTCAGAATGTAGTCCATCTGGTAAAAATTCTGTATCAGCCTGTATGGTGAAGACACTCTTGCAACCCACTCCACAACAGTTAATTCAAGAGTTGGAAACCAAAGCTTATAATGTGTTTTTTTTCGCTGGCCACGGTCTGCCTGCTCCAGATGGTGGTTTATTATTTTTGGGGACAGATATGACCCTAAATGGTATAGAATTAGCCCAAGTACTAACCCGCACAGGTGTAAAACTTGGGGTGTTTAATGCTTGCTGGGGAGCGCAACCAGCGACAATTAATCAACAAGCGATACCAGCTAGTAGTTTAGCAGAAGTACTCATCCGTCATGGTGTACCTGCGGTCCTGGCAATGCGGGATGAAATTGCAGACCAAGAAAGTCACAGTTTTATTCAAGCTTTTGCAGAAGCATTGCGATCGCGGAAACCAATTGATGAGGCAGTAGCCGCAGCTAGGCAAGAACTGTTAACAATCTATAAGTTCAATCAACCTGCTTGGACATTACCAGTTCTCTACCTACATCCAGATTTTCATGGTGATCTGATTAAAGGTATTGATGAAGGAGTTACAGAATTACCCGATACCGCTATTTCTGGACTAGGTTCTCCAATACCCACAGCTTCTTTGCGATCGCTCTCCCCAGAAGGTAAAACTTGGTTACTGCGTTCTGGTGTCACTCGTATTGGTCGCACAAAGGACAATGATATTATCATTCCCGAACTCTATGTTTCTAAACGCCATGCCGAAATCTTATGCCGAAGTATTTTCACTGGGACTAAATCAGTTCAAACTTACTATCTGCAAGATTTCTCTACCTATGGTACAACTTGGTGTTTAGGTCAAAATGGTTGGCAACAAATTCTCCGCGAGGAAGTGCCTCTAAGATCGGGAATGCATTTAAAGTTTGGTAGCGCTAAAGCTGAAACATGGGAGTTTCTGATTGAAGAACCCTAAGGGAGAAATAACCACCGACAAATTTTTGGACTTTAACAATTTACTCTGAACACAAGACAAGTCTAATTATTTTTTGCGGAAATCTGATCCTTCCAGTTGTAGCTGTCAACAAGGCTAATTAATTATGAGGTGAAACATGATTAATAAAATTAACGGTTTACATACTTGTCACGATTTAAAATCTTCAGTAGATCTAGAGTTATTAGAAATACTACTACAACCTGAAGATGCTGCTTATCCCTGGAATCCCGATGATCAGGAATCAGAAGCGTATTTTAACAAACTAGAGCAGCAGCTTGGGTGGCAGGATTTACTAGAAGAAGACCTGGCTACACAAACGCAAGATTTTTATCACAATCTCGATGCAATTTGGTCTCAAGTTTATCATTCTAAAACTGATCATGATGAACAGCCAGCTAAAGGTCTACAAGCATCCTTGCATAGTGCTTTTGCTGCCTCTGTTCCTTCCAGTTGGCTAAATGCGATCGCTCAAAAAGCAGCGGAGATTATTAGTTTAGAACAATCAGCTAGTGAAAAACTAGTAGAATGTGTTCAAGCTTTACTACCAACTTGGGGAACAGATGATCTATTAGTTTTAGCCCGTCCTTTTGCATACTCTATGCGAAGTAGCGAACAACAACATTTGACATCTGTAATCAATAATATTGAAAATCGAGAGTGGACTAGTTTATCAGAAATAGAACAGGCCAAAGTTAGTTTAGCGATCGCAGACTATGCTCTCAAACAACTTTCTAGCTGAAAAACCTAATTTTAATTTTATGCCCTCATTCACGGGCTGATATTGAATTAGGATGGTAATTACCTTTTAATTTTTTGTGGCGCTGTGCTTCTGTGTCTCAAATTCACTTGCTGAATTTTAGTTTTTTAGCCATAACTGCGTCAGCATAAACCACATATAGACTAATTAGGAAAATTAAACCATCTATCCTTAGACATAAAAAATCTAGGGAATAGGTGATAGGTGATAGGAGGCAGGAAGCAGAAGAAAGATATTACTCCCTAGTCCCTAGTCCCTAGTCCCCAGTCCCTGATAAGTATTTTATTTGGGTTCGAGAAAGCGAGTAGCGAAATTTTGCGATCGCGTTGGTGATAAAACCCGTGCTTTGAGAATTGCCGCCATCAAAAAAGCGTAAGATAAAACACCCACAATCACCAACAGCAAGGCATTAATAGAACCCGTAGCATTCCACAAAGCATGAAGTGCAGAGGCACTCAAATAACCAACCGAGAGAATCTGCCAACCCATCATCGGCTTGAGGACAGCTAACCCGATAAAATACCCCAAATAACCGCTGTAAGCCATGTGTCCAGCTACAGAGCCTAAAATGCGTGGAATCAGCAACTGTAAACCTACCAGCTGACCAGCACCCACCCCTGCTTGTTGAGTGACATTTTGCGTAATTACAGGTACATATTGACCAAGAGTTTCTAGCAAAGTAAAACCCACAGCCGAAGCAGTTCCCAGCAAAATACCATCTAGAGGTTCCCAGACCCCTATCCGTTCTCGCCAAGGTGATGGCAAGGAATTACCGATAAAATATGCACCTAATACTGGTAATGCCTTGAGAAATTCTTCCATCAAACCAGCGCCAAAAAACATCCGCACCAGTAATTCTGTGAAGGTAATCGAGTCTTGAGACGAGGGTAAACTACCAGGAAGAATAACGCGAAAGACAAAGATAAAAAAATCTAATAAAGGACTGAGCAAAATCAGTGCTGTACTCAATGCCATAGCGATGAGTACCCACCAAGGCTTAGGTTTACCACATAGTTGATAAACAAAGTAGTAAGCAGCAGAGGCGATATACGACCCGACAATCACTTGATTTGCTTGGGGATTGCCGACAGTCCCAAACATCAACACAACAAAGATAACTGTTAATATTCCCGGTACAAGGTAAGCTTTGCGAGTTAGATCTTTACCAGTGGAAATAATGGGAAACAGTTGTGTGAAGCTTACCGAATCGTGCTGTGATTGCCGTTGCCGATTATTTCCCGATGCAATTACTGTCCCTTGGTTAGCTGTCATTAGTGTTACTTGAGGGACGAATTCATACTCAAAAATGAATTGCGGCCCATCAGCACCCAGAGAAATGCGATCGCCTTGGTGCAATTCCTGAGAACCTTGCAACCGTTGTCCATTTAAAAAAGTGCCATTAGCGCTATTTAAATCGCAAATTACCCAACTGAATCTGCTATCTGGAGATAAAGATAAGGGACGAACCACTGCATGACGACGAGATACCATCCGGTACATCATGGCATCCAAGACAACTTGGCAGCTGGGGTCGCGTCCAATGACCATCTCTTGACTAGGAAGCAGCGAGTAGCGAGATTCTGAACCAGAAGCTACGACCTTACTAGACACTAGCCGCAGAAATGCATTATGTCTTGCGTTTTTGCCTGTCATCGAGTTAGTGAGTGTGTCTAAACAAATTCTATGGCTTACGCCACGCTATCAAATGTATTGGTAGTAGACTTAACTTTAGCCATATTAACAGCAGCACCATTGATAAATACACTATAGCCTCACCAACCGTTGCTTTGCTCCAATTAAAAATACAAAATGCCGAATTTAAACCCCAGAAACCAACAAATGTCGATTCACGGTTATTTTATAACTAAAAACTGACCACTAAGCACTGACTAAATCAGATTAAATTCTGTCATGGCTCTGGAAAAGTTTCTGTTTTCATGTCCTGAACGGCTAAGTTTAATCAGAGCAAAACGTTGTAAGGGTGTTAACCCCAACCACTGTTGTAAGGTGATAGTAATGCCTATTTCTTGTGCTTTATCCTGAATACTAAGTGGTACAGTTGTAGCATCTATCCAAGGGGGAAGAGGGTCAATTGGTAATCGGGTAGCTGGTATACCTGTATGGTCTAAAACAAATTTTTGTAGATACTCTTGATAAAACTGAATTTCGGTTTCTGTGGCACAGGGTAATTGAACTAAAGTAGCACGTTCTGATAAAGTCATTTGATTCCAATCAGACAATTTGAGTTTGATACCACAGGTATCTAACTTGTAACGTACCAGCATCGGTATACAACGGAGAGCATCAACAAAATCTGCTTCAAATTCAAAAAAATCGGTTTTCATATAAACTTTAAAATTTCCGATATCATCTAGGAATGAACTAATTTCTATGATTAGGTCTACTAGAACGAATTATGAAATAACTAATTGAAAGGGCAAGTACAGCAGTTCCTAAGCCAATAATATCAATTCCTGAGACCTTTTCTAAGTCTAAAATAATAATTTTTCGGGCGACAGCAATCAAAGAAGTCACAATTACTAATTCTACGTGCAAGACGTGTTTTTGTATATAAGCTGTGATATTTTCTAAAATTTCCAAGGCAATTAAAACATTTAAAAATAAACCAAATACCTTAAATAAAATGGTATTAAAGTTACCATAAGTTACATTGAATAACTCTTTAAACAGAAAGAAACTCAAATCTCCAATAGCGGCAAAAATTACCACCATCATCAAAATAGAGAGAATCTTAGAAACCACCACCACGATGTTTTCAATGAGGTACATGAAGTTATCATCGCAGGTCAAAGATTTAATTTGCTTAAATAATTTCTTCATTAGGTAGTGTCCCATGCTTCAATCAACAGTTAGAAATCCTCATGAAGGCAATTGCCTTTTTGGTAATAGGACTTAAGCCGATTTAACTGCCTAAAGTCAAGAAAAAACAAGCACTCAGGTGTTTATTTCTCCAAGTCAAGAATCAAAAAAAATAATCGTAACTATAAATTATTGACTCTAGTACCAATCAGTTGATGAGGAATTCACTTAGAAGCTTACCATTGTGAAGACTGAAGTTGATAATTTTGAACAGTATTTTCTACAGGAATTGGGACTAGCTGCACAGCACAAGCTTTTAATTCTGGTTGCAGAGAATCAGGACAAGATTCTGAATGGGTGAGATTGTTTGCTTCAGCATCATCAGCCCATAGCTTACCCCAGTGCATGGGGATAAAGACAGTACCAGGAGAAATAGCTTTTGTAACTTTAGCGGGAAACTTAGTTTTACCACGACGCGATCGCACTTCTAACCACTGATGATCAATAATTCCCAGCGTCGCAGCATCACGGGGATGAATCTCAATAAACGGTTCCGGGTGCATTTGGCGAATTTTCTCAATTCTACCCGTCCGCGTTTGTGTATGCCAATGTCCGTAAAGTCGTCCTGTAGTTAATATAAAAGGATAATTAGGATCAGGTGGTTCAGCAAGTCCTTTTGAGTAGTATGCCCCAAATCTAGCGCGTCCATCAGGAGTATGAAAGAGTAAATCTGTATAAAGACGTTTTGTGTTCTGAGTTTCGACTTGAGAATCATTTACTTCTTCCAGTTCAAAACTCATAACTCCTGTGTCTGAATCAATAAATATTGGTTTTGCTTTCTTTTCTGGGTGAGGCCATTGAGTGGGTCCATGTGCTTCTAATTCTTGATGACTCAAACCAGACATATCACAAGGACGCTGACGAGTTAATTGTACAAACTCAGCATAAACTTCCGCAGAATTATTAAAAGCAAACTTATCCTCAAAACCCAAACGTCGTCCCACTTCTGCAAAAATTTCCCAATCTGGTTTTGCTTCCCTTGGTGGTTCACGAAAAGCTGAACACAACGTCACTCTTCTTTCAGAATTAGTCATAATCCCAGTTTTTTCACCCCACTGTGCCGCCGGTAATAAAACATGAGCATAAGCCGATGTTTCTGTAGGGTAATAAGCATCTTGATAGATAGTAAAAGGCGATTTTAACAACGCTTTTTTAGTGCGTTCTAAATCTGGCATACTCACAGCAGGATTAGTTGCAGCTATCCACAATAAACCCACATTTCCAGATTCCAACCCAGTAATCATATCCCAAGCAGTTAAACCAGAAATAGGTGAAATTTTACCCCTTTCTAAACCCCAAAAATCCTCAACTTCTGCCCGATGTTTGTCATTTTTTACCAACCGATAGCCCGGCAACAAATGTGCCAAACCTCCCGCTTCTCTTCCTCCCATTGCGTTAGGTTGACCAGTCAAAGAAAAGGGACCAGCGCCAGGCTTACCGATTTGTCCCGTCATCAAATGTAAATTAATAATAGTTCTAACTTTAGCTGTACCTTCTGACGATTGATTGACACCCATCGACCATAAAGAAAGTACAGATTTGGATTTCCCCCAATATTTAGCAGCAGTTTCTAAATCTTCAATATTAATACCACATTGACGTGCTACCACATCAGGAGAATAGTGACTAATTACTTCTGCATAAGCTGGAAAATTGCTAGTACAATCATCCATAAAAGCTGTATCTATATAATTCCACTTCATTAATAAATGTGCGATACCATTTAATAGATCAATATCCGTTCCGGGACGAATAGCTAAATGTAAATCTGCGGCTTCTGCGGTGGGAGTGCGACGTGGATCAACAACTACCATTTTGACGTGACGATTTTTCTTATGATATTTTGCCAATCTATTAAAAACAATCGGGTGACATTCTGCTGTATTCGTCCCAATTAAAAAAGCACAATCAGTTAATTCCAAATCATCATAGCAACAAGGAGGCCCATCAGCACCAAAACTTTGAATGTACCCAGATACCGCACTAGACATACACAACCGGGAATTAGCATCGAAATTATTAGTACCTAAACAACCTTTGAGTAATTTTTGAGCAATATAATAATCTTCAGTTTGAAATTGTCCAGAACCATACATACAGATAGAATCTGTTTCATTCTGTAAGCGTAATGTTTGAATCCGTTTGGTAATAAGATTGAAAGCTTCGTCCCAACTAACACGGCGAAATTCTTGATCTAAAGAATTGCGCATCATTGGATAATGCAATCTATTTTTATTTAATGATTCTGTAATAGTTGCACCTTTGACACATACCATTCCTTGACTAGAAGGATGTGATTTATCACCTCTAACTCGCCAAGTTGGAGTTCCTTCACTATCTCGATTTGTAGCTTTTCCATGTTGGGCTGGTGGGGAAACTTCTAAACCACAACCAACACCGCAATAAGGACAAAGTGTTTTTGTGAATTCATTCATAATTTTAGTATTTTTTATTGCACGCAGAGACGCAGAGGCGCGGAGAGAATGAGGAGGATTTTTGATGTAGGAATATGTTTTCTTTCTATTCTTACCTTTGCGCCTCTGCGCCTCTGCGTGAGACAATTATTCTTCTGTGATTAAAATCGGTTGATGGTTAATTATTTCTGCTTCGCTTTCATTATCAGATGCAAATGAATCTTTTGGTTCTTTGAGGAAGAATGCACACATAAAGGCGCAAATCATTGCCGCTACACCCATTGTAGTAAATAGGGTTGATGGGTCGGTTAAGCTATAAATTGTGAGATAAACTACGCCACCAAAGTTGCCGTAAGCGCCGACGTTTCCTGCTATTTGTCCAGTTGCTTCTTTTTTAATTAATGGGACTATTCCGTAAGTTGCACCACAACCAGCTTGAGCAAAGTAAGCAGCGAACATTGTCACTGCAATTGCTAGGGGGATAGGCCAATCTTTGTTAATAAAATGTGCCATTAAATAACCAACAGCAATCCCCAATGAAACAATTGTCATTGTCCATTTACGAGAACCTAATTTATCAGAAATTAAACCACCACTAGGACGAGAAACTAGGTTTAAGAAGGGATAGGTTGCAGCAATCATTCCGGCTACTACGTGTTCTAAACCAAAGGTTTTTTCAAAGAAGGAAGGTAGCATGGAAACGACCGCAAGTTCTGAACCAAAGTTGGTAATATAGGTGAATTCTAGTAATGCTACTTGACCGAATTGATAGCGTTGATTTGCAGGGTAAGTTTTTTGCCCAGTTAGTAATTCTTGATTAACTTGATATGCTTGGTAAGTTTGGTAAGCGAATAATCCTGCTAATGCCAACCAAGCTATATACATTTGGCTGGTGGTGAAGAAGTGAATATTTTTTTGTTCTAAGCGCCAAGCTAATAAACCTAATGCAAAAATCAACCCGAAGTTAGAAACAATCAGCGCCCAAAAGCTTTTGATTGATGTTACTTCTAAAGAGCCATTTTTCTTGGGCTTTTTATAAACTTTACCAATGGGTGTATCTTGAACACTGTTGTAGTAAAATACGCCATAAATTGCGGTAACAATTCCTGTTAATGCGATTGTTAATCTCCAGTTAGAACCACTACCACCTAAAAAGCTAGTTGCAATTGCAATTGTTGGTAAAGCAAATTCTGCTCCAAATGCGCCAAAGTTACCCCAACCGCCATAAATACCTTGAGCAATTCCCATTTCTTTGGGAGGAAACCATTCGGCTACCATGCGGATACCAACAACAAATCCAGAACCGACTATTCCCATTAATAAGCGACTGATAACTAGTTGGTTAAAGTCTTGGGCTAATGCTGTTGCTAAACAGGGAACAACAGCAAACATCAATAACAGGGAATAGGTAATTCTGGGACCAAATTTATCCAGCAACATCCCAATAATAATTCGGGCTGGAATTGTTAAGGCTAAATTACAGATGCCTAATGTTTTAATTTGTTCAGGTAATAAATTTAATTCTTTCCCAATTGTGGTAGCGAAGGGGGCAAAGTTGAACCAACAAACAAAGGTTAAGAAAAATGCAAACCATGTTTGATGTAATATGCGATAGCGACCTTTTAATGAAAATAATCCTTTTAGCATTTGCTTCCCTTACAACGTAATTAAATCTCTGAAAAATTGGATATGAAAATCCACAGACAATTATGAAATTGCCGAAATTAATGATTTATCAAACGCAGATAAACGCGGATGATTTGATGTCTAGTTTTTGAGGTTAAACAATTGCTGGTTCTCGCAATTTTGCACCAAATTTGGTAATTAGTATTTCTCTCAATATGGGTTGTAAGTCTTCACAGGGAATACTTTTTTGCACACAAGTTCCTAAATGTGCGTCTTTTCCAACTGTTCCACCCATGTAAATGTCTACACCTTCGGACATTTTGCCATTTTTACGGACTTTTGTTCCCATTAAGCCAATATCTGCTACTTGGGGTTGTCCACAGGAGTTAGGGCATCCTGTCCAATGAATTCGCACGGGACGTGATAAGATTAGTTCAGATTCCAAAACCTTAATCATTGCTAAGGCGCGGTTTTTGGTTTCTATTAATGCAAAGTTGCAAAATTGTGCGCCGGTGCATGATACTAGCGATCGCATTAATAAACCAGGATTAACTGCAAATCTCTCTAATATCGGTTCTGTAAAAAATGTTGTTAAACCAGAATCGGGAATATTGGGAATAATGATATTCTGTTCGACTGTAAAGCGAATTTCTCCACTGCCATAAACTTCGGCTAATCGGGCAATTTCAAACATATCATCAGCATACAATCGCCCAACGGGAATATTTAAACCTGCGTAGTTAAATCCAGGTTGTTTTTGTTGATATATCCCTACGTGATCACGTTTTTCCCAGTCAATTTCATCTTTAGCTGCTGCGGGTAATAATGATTTACAAAAGCGCTTTTCTACTTCAGCGCGGAATTTTTCTATACCCCATTCATCAAGTAGCCACATTAAACGGGCTTTTTGTCTATTTGCGCGTAAGCCATGATTTCGGAAAATCTCAACAATGACTTTGCATAGTGATACAACCTCTGCGGGAGATACCCAAACATTTAGAGGAATAGCTGCTTCACAACGTTTTGCAGAAAATAAGCCGCCGACAAGGACGTTAAAACCAAATATTGGTAATTGATCTTGATTTTTTGAAAAAGCGGGAATAAAGGCTAAATCGTTAATTTCTGCGTGAACTGAATTATCTCTTCCGCCAGTAATCGCAATATTAAATTTACGGGGAAGATTGCTAAATTCTGGATTACCTTCACCGTTGTTAGTGAGCATATCTTGAATTTGCTGCACTAATTCTCTGGTATCATAAAACTCATCCGCATCCAAACCCGCGACGGGATCACCTGTAATATTGCGGACGTTATCCATCCCGGATTGAATGGTGGTTAAGCCAACTTTGTGAAATTTATTAAAGATATCTGGGATATCTTCAATATTGATCCCGCGTAATTGTATATTCTGTCTGGTGGTAATATCAGCGCTGCCATTTTCACCGTAACGCTGTACCACTTCTGCTAAAGCAGACATCTGATTGCTGGTGAGAATACCGTTAGGTAAACGCATTCGCATCATGAATTTACCGGGAGTCACTGGGCGGAAGAATACACCTAACCATTTTAGGCGATGGTTGAGGTCGTTTTCGTCCATTGCTTCCCAACCAATGTGGGCAAAATTTTCTATTTCGTCTTTAACTGCAAGTCCGTCTTTTTCGGCTTTGAATTTCTCAAATTTATTGAGTTTTTCGGTGGTAGTTGCTGTTTCTGTCATGGGCTGTTTTCTGGGGAACAGGATTGGATTAACTGTGTATCCGTGTTCTTATCGGTTCTGTACTTGCCACTTTGGGGAAATAACTGATAGTAGTTTCCTGGTTGGTGGTGTAACAGTTGCGATGTTGTTACGTTAGGGTGATTTTTCATCACAATTCGTATAGTAGGTTACGAAATTTGAGTGATTATGCAGAAAACGGATATAGCAATTGCTTTTTTTGGATAATACAAACAACATAAGGCATTAAAAAGAAATGCCCAATGTCATTCTGTTCACGTTCACGTAGTGTGCCGTAGGCATAGTGTGGCGTATGACTCCTAGGTCGTCACGCAAGCTATAGCCATACGCAACAAAGTGTAGTGAAGAATCCTCCGAGATGCTAGAGCCTCCGTCTCCCGTAAGGGATGCGTTTTGCTTTGCTACACTCAGCATGACAAAACAGGATCATTTATTTTGTGGCTTACTCTAAAGATGCTTCTTGGTTAAAAATGGGTCATTATCACCTCGACCATTTATTGTTTTTTTTGCGATTAAGAAAAATTCGCAGATTACGCACAAGTTAGAAGCAGTGAAATTTCAAGGTGTGCCAATTTATATTAGTTGCATTACTTGTTTTGAAATCAAAAGAGGTTTACTTGCTGTTAATTCCCCTAAGCAAACAGAAATTTTTAATAAAATTGAACAAGATTACCAAATTATTTTTCTAGATGATTTAGCGATTTTAGAAAAAGTGGCAGAAATTCATGCAAATCTCAGATTAAGAGGATTACCAATCCAAACAGAAGATATTTTAATTGCTGCAACTGCTATTATTAAAGGTTTTATTCTGGTTTCTAATGATAGTGATTTATTGAGAGTTGAAGAATTAAGTTTAGAGAACTGGTTACAGGAATAATGACAGTACCAAAGTTTAGAAGTAATAATATATATTAGTGGAAAATCAGATATTAATTACAACAACTATGAAACGTCGTGAGTTTATCAATTGGGTGGGTTTAGGTTTTTTAGCTAGTTCTTTACCTGTAGCACTTGCTGCTTGTTCTCCTGAAACGACCACTACAGCATCTTCCACATCTGATGCAGCTACTCAGAAATGGGAAAATGTGGGTACTGTGGCAGAATTAGACAAGAAGGGACAATTATTAGTATCAGATTCACCAGTGGGTGCAGTTTTAGTAGTGGGTACATCTAAAGCTGCCCAAAGTTTGATTGCTGTTAACCCTACCTGCACTCACAAAGGTTGTACAGTCGCATGGAAAACAGAGAAAAATCAATTTGTTTGTCCTTGTCATGATGCAGAATTTGCCCGTGATGGCAAAGTGCAGGAAGGCCCAGCCGAAAAACCACTAAAAACTTACCTAGCTAAGATTGAAAGCGGTTCTGTCTTTGTAAAAACAGCTTAATACAGCAGATCGCAGGTAAATAAAACACAAAATTTAAATCAAAAAATGGCTACTACCACGCTGTGCTATCAAGCATTAAGTCTGGTTTTACTCTTGGAGGGGTTTAGCAATGCTAAACCCAGATTTCTCAATTCTGTTCTTTAACTGCCGATTGATTTTAAAATTGGTATCAAAATCTACTAAACTGAGGAAGTGAAAGCCTCAAATGTAATCCAGGCTACTAAAAATGCGTTTAGAGCAGTTGCAAGCTTTTTTGGCGATCGCACAAACAGGCAGTTTTCAACAAGCAGCAAAAAAGTGTGGTGTGACTCAATCGACTGTCAGCAGACAAATTCAAGCACTAGAAGCAGATTTAGGTGTAGAACTATTTCATAGAACAACTCACGCTAAACTGACGCTAGGGGGTGAACGATTGTTACCTCGTGTCCGCAAAATTTGCCAAGAGTGGGAAACTGCAACGGCAGAATTAGCGGATTTAGTCGCGGGAAAACAGCCAGAATTATGTATTGCGGCTATTCATTCGGTGTGTGCATCTTATTTACCACCAGTTCTGCAAAAATTTTGCCATAATTATCCAGATGTACAGTTGCGTGTAACATCATTAGGAAGCGATCGCTCTCTCAAAGTTCTCAAAGACGGCCTGGTAGATTTGGCAATTGTCATGCATAATCGCTTTCTCATCACTGGTAGAGAAATGGCGGTAGAAGTACTATATGAAGAGCCAATTGAAGTTTTAACCGCAGCTAATCATCCCCTAGCCAAGTATGAATCTATCCCTTGGTCAGATTTAATTCAATATCCACAAGTGGTATTTAAAGATGGATATGGGATGCAACGTCTGATCCAAGATAGATTTGAGCGACTGGAAGCTACACTTATCGCGGCTTTGGAGGTAAACACTTTAGATGCTTTTCGCGGTGTAGTTCGTCAAGGAGAACTCATTGCTTTATTACCTCAGTCTGCATTAATGGAAGCAAAATGTGATCCTAGTCTGGCAGTTCGTCCTCTAGCCTGCAATACTAATTTAGCTGATAATTCGAGTTTGACCCGTCGGGTTGTGATGGTAACAACTCACGACCGTCTCCAGATTCCTCCTATTCAGCATTTTTGGCAATTAGTTAAGGATAATATTCCTCCGCAATTTGACCAAAAATTTTCGGCTTCATAAGAATATGGATTAAATGAACCGCGTTCGCGAAGCGTCTCGAAGAGAAGGCGCGAAGGGCGCGAAGGAAGAAGAAAAAGAAAAAGAAGAAGGAAGAGGTAATTTTCCTAATAGGGACTTCCAAATAAAAAATGCACAAAAATTTCTTGTGGTGCGGGCAAGATATGCCCGCAAATTATCAAGGACGGGCAGGATGCCCATCCCACAAGATTGAATAATTTATTTTCTGGTGTTCCCATAACTAATAACTAATGAGCAATATATTTAGAGAGTTATTAAAAAAAGTAGGTAGCGGAAGTCATACGTCTGAGAGTTTAACTCGTGCGGAAGCTGTTGCTGCTATGAAAATGATGTTGTTGGGTGAGGCAAAACCGGCGCAAATAGGCGCATTTTTGATTGCTCATCGCATTAAACGTCCCACTGGGGAAGAGTTAGCAGGGATGTTGGATGCTTATGATCAGTTGGGTCCAAAGTTGCAACCAATTGATGCTGCACGTCCGGTGATGGTTTTAGGTATACCCTATGATGGCAGAACTCGGACTGCACCAATTAATATTATTACGGCTTTGTTATTAGCTGCTGCTGGACAACCAGTGGTAATGCATGGGGGCGATCGCTTTCCGACAAAATATGGTTTACCTTTAATAGAGATATGGCAAGGTTTAGGAGTCGATTGGACTACTTTATCACTGGCTCAAACTCAGCAGGTTTTTGAGCAAACAGGAATTGGTTTTGTTTACACACCACAGCATTTTCCCCTCACTCAAAAGCTTTGGGAATATCGTGATCAACTTGGTAAGCGTCCTCCATTAGCGACTATGGAGTTAATTTGGTGTCCTTACGCTGGGGATGCTCATATTATTGCTGGGTTTGTTCATCCCCCTACAGAGGCTATGTTTCAGGTGGCTTTGGGGTTACGAGGGACAAGAAAATATACTTTTGTCAAAGGTTTGGAAGGTAGTTGTGACTTACCGCGCGATCGCACTGCTATTATCGGTTTATCTTCAACTAACTCACAAGAGTTAGAACGGTTACAACTCGCACCCCGTGATTATGGTTTTACTACCAAAAATGTCCCTCTTGGTACTACGGAGGAATTAATAACCGATTTTCAAGCTGTTTTGGCTGGTAAACCAGGTGAACTAATGCAAACTGCTTTATGGAATGGCGGTTTTTATCTTTGGTTGAGTGGTATTTGTCCAGATATGACTTCTGGTATTGCTAAGGCAGAGGAGTTATTTATTAGTGGTGCTGTAGCTAATCAACTTCTCCTACTGCCATTGTCTAATCAAAAAGTTTAATAATGGTCTAAAAGCTATTAGAAATCACATATTCAATGCTATTTGGCGGAATTTTGGCAAAGGCTTCTAATGGGTTTTGGATACCCTTGGCACTCAATCCCCTGAGTTTGTCGCTTGTAATTGTTGCACCTGTTCAAACGTTAAACCAGTTACTTTTGCCACAAATTCAATAGACATACCCTCTTTGAGCATATTGACAGCAACAAGCTGAACAGCTTCTTCTCGACCTTCTTCTCGACCTTCTTTCCGACCTTCTTCTCGACCTTCTTCTCGACCTTCTTCTACCAATAATTGATAAGTTACTGACTCACGCATAATATCTCTCCGCAGCAAACGCTGAATCACTTCTTTTTCTAATACTAACCCAGCTAAAATAAATGCAGATGCAGCCAGGTTACTTTGCATCTGTTTGTCAGGGATTTTATCTATGGCGGTTGCCACTTCCTGCAAAGTGTTGACTTTATTACCAGTATTGCTTAAAACTGCAAAAGGCAATAAACCGGGAGTTTGTAAGAATGTTTCTGTCGGTTGTTCCCATAAGCGAATTACTTGGAAACGATGGAACGTTTCTTCTAAAGTAAATGTAGTTTGCTGAACGAGTTCTGAATCAGTCTTTTGCAAGTAAACCACTACTTGACGCATTTGCTTGGTAGGAAAGCGACGATATACCCGCAAACGGTAATCTGTCATGCGAAAAGGAATGTTCTTGTCTGGTTGAGTCTGAAACTCAATATGCACGACCATTTCTTCTGATTGTCTAAGAATAAGAGCATCAGCGCGAATTGGTTCTAAGGATAGTTCTTTTGGACTTAATTCAGTTAGGATTATGGGTTCACCTAACAACCAAGTAGCGAAATCGCTAGAAAAGTTTTCTACAAGAAATTTACACAGATTGTCAAACATTAAACAACTTTATCAGAAATTTTGATACATAAGCAAGATTGCCATCTTCTGTAGCGATCAACTCTGCATTTACCTACACGTTTTCAATCCCTAATAGGGAGTAATAGAAATTGCAATAAGCAGAGTATTTAAGTGCCATCAGACAGCTAAAGCATGTTTCAATCCCTAATAGGGAGTAATAGAAATTGCAATACTGCAACTATTATAATATTAAATATCTGTAATCTATTAAGTTTCAATCCCTAATAGGGAGTAATAGAAATTGCAATTTCCTGATGAATATGGCCCGATGAGAATGTCGGTTTCAATCCCTAATAGGGAGTAATAGAAATTGCAATGACCAAGCCTACGACTTACTCAAGTCTTACGCAGCAGTTTCAATCCCTAATAGGGAGTAATAGAAATTGCAATCCCCGTTCCCCGTTCCCCGTTCTTTGCCTGCTCAGTTTCAATCCCTAATAGGGAGTAATAGAAATTGCAATGTCACTCCTACCAATAAAAGCCATGCTTACCAGAGTTTCAATCCCTAATAGGGAGTAATAGAAATTGCAATTTCCCCTTGACGCTGTTAGGAATCTTGAGAAAGTTTCAATCCCTAATAGGGAGTAATAGAAATTGCAATTCTTATCTTGTAAATGATGTTTTTTATGGGGTATTTGTTTCAATCCCTAATAGGGAGTAATAGAAATTGCAATCTGCCACACTTCCACCCCCAACCACTTCTATTGAAGGTTTCAATCCCTAATAGGGAGTAATAGAAATTGCAATCCCACAAAGGCAACGGTTAAAGCGTGGTTTTATAAAAATGTTTCAATCCCTAATAGGGAGTAATAGAAATTGCAATTTAGCTGATGATGTGACGATAGCCGAGAACACCAAAGAGTTTCAATCCCTAATAGGGAGTAATAGAAATTGCAATGCCAATCCTTCCATTCAGGAGGAGGGTTACCAGGGTTTCAATCCCTAATAGGGAGTAATAGAAATTGCAATCACGTACTCAAGACCTTCTTAAGCTTTGGTTTAAGGTTTCAATCCCTAATAGGGAGTAATAGAAATTGCAATTAGCTAATTTTGGAGGTCAAGGTACTCTTGCCGGAGTTTCAATCCCTAATAGGGAGTAATAGAAATTGCAATTCAAATTAGCCCTTATTAAGCCACCTACAGTATTTGTTTCAATCCCTAATAGGGAGTAATAGAAATTGCAATGCAAGAAGAAATTAAAAGCTAATTTAAGCGGCAATAAATTGTTTCAATCCCTAATAGGGAGTAATAGAAATTGCAATGTAATTAGGGATGCCGGGAAATGGGAAAGCAGCGAGTTTCAATCCCTAATAGGGAGTAATAGAAATTGCAATCATCAGTTAATTGTTTGAGACTAACCGCAATTATTGTTTCAATCCCTAATAGGGAGTAATAGAAATTGCAATATTGCGCCAAGACCGCTACACCCTGAGGAGAACTAAGGGGTTTCAATCCCTAATAGGGAGTAATAGAAATTGCAATATCCTCTAACCCATCTGATAACTCATCATCAAGGGGTTTCAATCCCTAATAGGGAGTAATAGAAATTGCAATCAAGCATCAGTTGAGGAATCAAAGCGATCGCAATCCATGTTTCAATCCCTAATAGGGAGTAATAGAAATTGCAATAGCATGAGTATTTGTAGAATCGGCTCTATTGCAAAGTTTCAATCCCTAATAGGGAGTAATAGAAATTGCAATCTTTTAAAAAAAGAAATACAATCAGCAAAGGAATATTTGCGTTTCAATCCCTAATAGGGAGTAATAGAAATTGCAATTGGTATCTGGGCGCATCATGAATATTCTGATAATGATGTTTCAATCCCTAATAGGGAGTAATAGAAATTGCAATGAGAAAAATAATGGAACATCCCAGGTTGGGAGCAGTTTCAATCCCTAATAGGGAGTAATAGAAATTGCAATCATTGCAGATATCTAAAAAGGTATCTGCTTTTTTATGCGTTTCAATCCCTAATAGGGAGTAATAGAAATTGCAATCAATACCTGCTAAAGCCACAGGCGCCAATGCGTTGTTTCAATCCCTAATAGGGAGTAATAGAAATTGCAATATCCGCAAAGATTCTAGTCAAAGATATTCATACAAGTTTCAATCCCTAATAGGGAGTAATAGAAATTGCAATGTCGTCTTTAAGGAAAAACAGGAGGAAGATTATGAGTTTCAATCCCTAATAGGGAGTAATAGAAATTGCAATTATTGTTAAATACTTCCGTCCATCTGCAACTTATGGTTTCAATCCCTAATAGGGAGTAATAGAAATTGCAATCCTTTAGTCAGTTCTCTCCTTTGTTCCAAGGAAAGAGGTGTTTCAATCCCTAATAGGGAGTAATAGAAATTGCAATAATTATGAAAGTCATTAATATCAACCGCAAGAAGCATGTTTCAATCCCTAATAGGGAGTAATAGAAATTGCAATAGCGGGAGGCTGAAAGCCTTTACATATATAGTTTTCAAGGTGCGGTTGCGCGGACAAAATCATCATAGTCCATTTCAGAAAATGTGTCAAGAGTGAAAATAGCTGAAACCCTTGCTGTGTAAGGTGCGCGGGTGGGTGAATCAAAAAAATCCATCAAAGCCTTGTATAGATGTGAATTCAGACATTTTTTGAGAACCCAGATTTTTTACACCCACCCCCTCGCGCATTAAGCGAAGAAAATCGTCGTATCCAGGGGTTGTTCACCACCGATTCGTTCCACCTTACCAAAACAGCAAGCACAAAGGAAATAAAAGCGAATGCTATCAGTATCCGGTTTAATTAGCTTATTGAGGCGCGATCGCAGTTTAGCATACTGGGTATCAGTTAACTGACATTCAAAAATACTATACTGCACCCATTGTCCATAAGACTTGAGAATATTATGGATTTTAGTCCGCCGTTTATCCTCAGAAATATCGTAAGAAACAACAACATTCATCAACTTATTCCCTGTTCCCTATTCCCTTCTTCCTTACTTCAAAACCAAAGGAGGATACTTATCAGTTTCACCCATTAAGTATTTAGCAAGTAATCTAGCTTGCCATTCAAAAGCTTCTCTATAAGTACATTTACGACCCATCACTGGATGCTTAAACTCCGATTGCTTTTTCTTTTCGTACTGTGTTAAAAAGATTTTGCGTCCTTCAGGAGTGAGAGAAACAGCACCGCTTAAAGGTTCAGAGATAAAATCGGCTGGTGTTAATAATTGCTTATTGAAAATAGATAAAACCACCGCGTCTACCACCAAAGGCCGAAACTCCTCCATTAAATCTAGAGGTAAAGAAGGTTTATTATAGCGATCGCAATGCAAGTATCCTAAATATGGATCAAAACCCACAATATTCACAGCACCTTGCACATCATGACGCAACAAAGAATAACCAAAACTCAATAAAGAGTTTACTGGATCAGTAGGTGGACGACGCACACGCTTAGTAAAAGTAAAATCCGGGTTACGAATCAACTGATTAAAACAACCAAAATAAGCAGCACTTCCCGCACCTTCCAACCCACGCAAAGACTTAATATTATGAGTTGAATCAATCGGAGAAATAGTTTGTTCAATGCGAGTAATATATTTAGACAAATCAACATCAGATTCCCGTTGACAACGCATCAAAACTTGACGGTAATTTTTCAACTTACCCCTAATAAAACCTTGCACAACATGAACAGATTGAAGAGACTCACCCGCAGCTTGCCATTGAGCCTTACGAACGAAAATATTCCCAGTCATCTCCGGTTCTAAACGTCCCAAATAATGACCCCTTTCATCAATAAAAGAAAGCGGAATATGACGACTCATTAACTCAAAAACAACAGCCGGCGAAACAGTCGCACGTCCCAACACAACCACATCTTTTAAATGAATAAACGGAATATCTTGAAGAACCTTCTTCTCAAACTTCACATGAATTCGTTCATCAACCTTACCAACAAAAGAATCATTTTGTGTAACGTAAAGAGTCCCCATAATTAATCCTCAACTTGTATTTATTTCTCGTTCCCAGACTCCGGCTGGGAATGCACTCAAGAGGCTCTGCCTCGCTTAAAAACTAATCAATTTGCCTCTTTATATCGCCCAACCTTCTCAACAGCCTGAGGCAAACATCGAGAATAAAGACTACAACCATCACAGCGTTTTGTTTTCACAGGTTTTGGCATAGCACCCGTAAACAACAACATTTGCACAGCTTCAATAGTTGCGATCGTACTAGCTCGTAATTCCGGCGTAATTTCTACTAATTTTCTTTGATGAGTTTGAGCATAATAGACATAACCAGAATTGATATTTTTACCCGTCATTTCCTCCAAACACAAAGCTTGAGCGCAAACTTGTAACTCATCATTATCCCATTCTCCCTTCTGTCCGCGTTTATATTCAATTGGGTAAAATTCACCATTTTCAAACTCAATTAAATCAGACTTACCAATAAGTTGATATTGATCAGACTTCAAATAAATTGCCCGTATCTGCCAAGTCTCATCACGATTTACTTCGCCCACAGTATGAACTCTTTCATGTAAACTTGTGCCTTCAATAGTGTATTGATTATCAATAAACTCACCAGCACAATGAATCCGCCAACAACGATGAGGACAATAGGAATATTGATTTAAAGATGCAATATTCACATAATCATCAGAGTTTAAATTTTGAACCAGCATAGAGTATTAAGGATGAGATTCTCAAAACAATAAAAAAAGAGTTATCTATAGGTTGGGTTAAGCGACAGCGCAACCCAACAAAAGAATTGATTGATAATGTGATGATGTTGGGTTTCCTCGCGTCAACCCAACCTACAATTTTCTTCTCACCATTCCCATACCCATAGTTGTTTTACGTCCTATGCCCGCATACAAAGCAAAATTAGCCAAAGCGTTAACTTGCTTAATTCCTATAGTTTCCACATTGCCAAGAATGCGATAACTAATTTCACCTAAACAACCAATAAACTTATTTTCATAATTGCTAATAACTTCAGTATTGATATTAAAAGCACTAGGATAAATGGCTTCCAGAGGAATATTATTTAACTCAATCCCACTATATTTATTCCACCGATTGAGAAGACTATTAAAAACAGACTCTCTTGTTGGTAAAAGATTATCAAATCCACCTTGACGAAAAGCTACAGGTGTGGAAAAGATGAAATTAAATGTACGTTCCTGCTCACTTGCTTGTTCATAAAGTTGGGTGTAACTACAAGCATTAGCCCAAGGTTGAGTAGATTGAGATGTCCCTTGAATGCTGGTAATATATAAATTAGCTGAACCCAAATGCCACGGTTGTTCTGGGTTAAGATTCAACCATAAAGGAGTGAGTTGACTAAATAAATTGTCATCTAATAAAGAAACACGCCACCAACAAGAAGTACCTGCGGAAATAGGGTTTTGATGAGCATATTGCAAAGTATAAGATTGATTTTTATGCCTGTGTTGTACCTGCAATGGTGACAGAGTAAAAGCTTTATCAGCATTTGATTCGTGTAGATAGTCACCTAATTTTCTATCAACAGAACTCACCAAGTTAAGGAATAAAGCATGATAATGTCTGCCGGTGAGGAAATTGGAGTAAATGGGAGACTGGGGGGTAAGATTGAGAATTAAACTATGAGGCATATTTTTTGCAGAGTGACACAATTTGTAAATAGATAATGCAATTTAAAAGAAATTAAGAGTATAAATTATATAAAGTAATAAAGGTTGCATAAAGAGTAAGACAGATGAAAGTTGATAATTATCGTGAAGCAACTGCACTCACTGAAAAATTGAAAGCCAGCTTACCAATTAAAGCCAAGGCGGCAAAAGAATTATTGAAAATGCTGAAGACAAGAGGAGACATAATAAATCCAGATAAAGAATTTGAAGTTGATTGGGTATCTTATTCTGGGGATGAAGGTGGTATTATGTGCCGACTGGTCAGTAAAAATGATAATCCCGAAGATGAAGATAAAGCACAATATGTAGTGTCTATTACCCATCTCAAAATAGATCCAGATCATCCCCATGCAGAAGAAATAGCAACTTATCAACGCGAGCGGAATCGCAAGTTAATGTTACAAAATCGTAGTAGCCTTTTGACTGAATTAATGCCTTTACGCTCTCCTCAAAAAAGGAAGAGCAGTAAAGGTTTTGGTAAATAATTAGCTCCGAAATCGGTATTGAATTTGTTTGGGAAGTTTTACTATTTTGACATCATCAAAATAGTAATATTCTCCTCGCATTTGCACATTTTGAATTAGGCTTACTGGAGGCATATTTACTACATCATAACTAATGACTTGATTGGTAAACATGACATCCAATGGATTTAAAGGATGAGTACAGGTGAATAAATCAGTTTTTGTTTTTGGTTGTGGTAATTTCTCAAGCTTTAATTCTGCTTTACTCATCCATTTACCTAAGCGAATCCATTTTGGTAGTTTGATTTCTTTTTGAGCAATTAGAAAAAACTCAAATTTACTTTCTGGTGCAATTTCCTTAGCTCGTCCAAAACTGGGAATGTTCTTTTGGGTTTTTTCCATTTCAACATGGTAGTTATTATTTGCATATTTCCATGTATTGAGAACAGCAGTATGATTCAAAGAACGAGCCGGAGTGATATAGATTCCTTGCTCATTTAAAGGGGTTAAATGCTGCTCATATTTTGGCACTTGTTCGGGGCAGAAATAGCGATAGGAATCTTCCTCAGCAACAGTTGTTGAATAGACAGGACTATCAACTAAACCGAGTGCGTAACATAGAGCGTAATTATGAATTATTGGCTCTGTTTCGTATAATCTGCCAATTTCACGAGTGGCAAAATAGAGACTGTCGTGTAGTTCTAATTGACAACGGTAGATAATTGTCATGGCTATTACTTAGTCTTAGCAGCAGTTTTCTTTTTGCTAATATGTTTATTGGCATATTCTTTCGCTTCTGTATCAGCTTTTTGCAAAATTGATTTAATTCCTGTTTCGTTATTTGTGAGGTTTTTAACTTCAGTAATTAGAGGTACAAAAGCATCTCCAATAAAGTCATTATGTACAATAAATTCATCAGCCATTAAATTCTCAATTGCGTTTTTTGCAGCAGCTATTACATCATCCTCATCTAAAGGATCAGGCGATTTGAGAGTATTATTAGCCTTCATATGGTCATATATTGCTTGAGTCCAACGCAGGTTACTGGTAATTTCTCCATCAGCAAAAATAACACCAATCAATTCATTTCTAATACGACCTGTGCGGGTTGTTTGTGCGCCATAGTGACGAGTTCTCAGGATGTTATTAAAAACGTAAAGAAAATTAGCTTCTGTTGGGTCTTTTAGCGTCACAATACTAGGAAAGAAAACCTGTGGTCTGATGTGGTCTTGTTGATTAATTCTACTAGTAACTTCACCCAGTTTAGAATCTTTCTCTCCCTTTGAAGCCATTGTACCGTTTTCAAAAGGAGCATTAAGAGTAAATGTTTCATGAGATTCATCAAATGCTGTAATTGAAAATGCAGTATCGACAACAACTTTTGATTTCTCCGAACCAGAATCACCAATAGCGAAACCGTAAATAATGCAATCAGGATTGTCCATTGCAAAAGATACGTTATATTCACATTCTTCTGCTGTCATGAATTCGTATTTGCGTAATAATTCTCTACCAACTAATCTTTCTGGTGTAGATTGTTTACGTTTGAACATGGAAAGACGGCTAATGGTGTTTTTCTCTTTTACTCCTGCTCTAACCCGTGCTTTATTGAGTTCGCTATCTGTTTGAAATAGAGGGTAAGATTCAGTAATGCGAATAGTGAGAAAGTGGGCATATTTACCCATCGGTTTGTAGGGAATTTCTGATTGAAATAATTTAGCATCAACAGTTTTTAAAAGTGCCATGATGGTTTTCCACAATGAGGTTAATTGAAGTAATAAATTTGTTGATATTCTCGTTCCCATACTCTGTATGGGAATGAATTCTTGAAGGCTCTGCCTTCTGTAAAATAAGTAGAGTCAGAGACTCTGTTAGGCATTCTCAGTCAGAGACTGGGAACGAGAACAGGCGTAGTTTGATTATTCATTTTCATCACCTTCCGATTTAGATTTTTCTGCATTTTCTTTATCATCTTCTAAGCGATAAAGAAACTCACAGGTGTCTCGAATTAGATTCAATTGACGGCCTGCTAAACGTGCGCGATCGCTCTTAAAACTTCCTTCAAATACATCCACTACAAAATAGTTAGCAAACTCTAAAACTGCTTGTCTTTCTTCCTCCCTTTTACTCATCATCCAGCGTCCTTCAGCAGTAGAAGAATGTACCCGATCCATCAGTTTAAAAACCTCTGCTGCTACGGCTGAAATTAAAGTTTCTCCATCAAACACACTTGAATCTGCTTTGAGAATAGTTTCCGCAGCAATATCAATGGGTTTTAAAACAGCATTAGCTTTAGGATTAAACTTTTTATTGGCTCGATAAAAACGGCGATAAAGTTCCGTTAATTTCTTTGGATGATTAAAAGTTGATGTTTCTCCCACAATTAATTTCTCCTGAGTAAAATCAAATTTTGTATAAGGGTCAAAACAAGGATAAAAATGATAGGTGTAAAGTTTGATTTTCTCAATTCTTGCTGTTTCAACTCCTTGGTTACGCACCCATTTATTGAGATAAGCAAAGACATACAGAGGACTTGTTTCAAAATCCTTTGCTAATTCCGTAAATTTCCCCCAGTTAGCATCATAACCAGTCTTACCTTGTCTAGCATTCACATCTAAATGAATAGCGTAAGCAGCAGTTAAAACATTTAAAGGTGCAGGATATTGAATACCGTACTCTTCCCAACCTTCTAAAATGTAATCAAGTCGAAATCTATCTCTTTTTACCAAAGTACGGAAAGCATGAGGCGCACTATCAAGAAAAACGGTTTCTTCAAATTCTGCACCATCATTAAATGGGGGAATAGGAGACTCAGAAACGACAGTTTTCACATCTAAAATCATGGGGAAAGCAAAAGCTAACCAACTCGGCATTACCCAAGATTCTGTATCAGTACTATCTCTTCCAGGAGGTAAAGCCATGAAGTAAAATGTTAAAGGTTGATCTTCTGGATAGGAAAGTTTAAAGGTGCGATATTTTTCACTATCTAAATTTTCATCAATTAAGAAACTATCCACACTTTGATAATTTTCTTTACCCAAATCAACCTGTAAATCTTTACTGATGAAATGATTACGGATGCTAGTATCGAAACGAGTTTGAGCAAGGTTGGTGTAAGCTTTTTGTAAAAACTTATTAGTTTCGGGGGTGAAGTAATAAGTTGGATAAAAGTAGAGATAGCGATATTTACCATCTTCAAATCTTTTACCTACAGCTTGAGTTTGATTCATCAGAATCTGTCTCAACATCATTTCTACACCAGCAATACTGGAAATGTTGCGTTTAGCGTTAGAACCTCCTAACATTTGTTTATTTGTATAAACTTGGGGAGTAAATAAAACGGCTGATTCCATTTGCTCGGTTACAGTGTATGCCGAATGAGAAATTGAGCAAATTAATTGTTTACCTCTCCCTGGTTTTTTTGCAGCATTATAATTACTCAACTCATTGATGAAATTATCAACTTCAGTTGTGACAGATGTTTCTGTATTGGTAGTGGGTAACATCACAACTCTGGATACCCACAGTCTTAAATCATCCCAACCATCAGGTAATTGATATTGTGCAAGAATTGGTGAAATTAAATCTGTCAAGTAATAAATTACCTGTTGACAATTTTCTCGGACATCTTCAATACCTGGATGTTTTTCCAGATATTTAGCCGCTAGATAATACCATTCATAAGGTACACCTCCTGTATTACCTTTTAATTTTTGTTCTTTCAGACTTTCATTAATGCGTTGAATTTCTCTAACTTGGGGAAGATATTCTGTTAAATTCCAAAATTCAGCAACTTTGTGAGTTAAATCAAAACTGGGGAGTTCTGGAAGTTTTTTATCTTTTTTTCTGGAAATTTCAATTCTCTCAACTGTTTCTTCCCAAATTTTGCGAGTAATTAAATCTCCAAATTCGGCAATTTGATCAATACGGATGCTATCATCAAATTGAAAATTATAATCAGCAGATAAAACATTTTGTTTTTGAAACTTAACTAAATTCTCACTGCGACTTTTAGCAACAGAAGGTTTATTAGTATTGAGAATGCGTAAGGTAGCATCTAACGCAACTTGCATTAAACCTGGAGACTCAAAAAATAGGTTGTAATATTCAGCATATTTCATCCCTTTTCCATCTCTACCAAATCCCGTTTGTCTCAGTTTTAATTGACCTGCACAAAGAGATTTAATTTTATTAACTACCAAATCTGGTAAAGTTTCAGGTGAAATAGGAGGAGCATCACGCAACCCTAGATAAATTACCCCTGTAGGTAGATATAACAAGGGTTGATAATATCTATTTTCTTCGGTATTTAAGTTAGTGTGAGCTTCAATTACAGCATTATTAACAACGTTGGTTAAAACACCTCTATTTTCGGCGATGTGATGATAGGTGAATTTTAATTTACCATCACTAAGACTGTGAAGAATTCCATTTAATGTCTGATTTTCCGCGTCTTGAGGATGTTTGATAATTGAAGAAAGTAAATCAGCTAAACGAGTTAAATCACATAAACTGCGAATAGTGCGATCTTTAAGAACAGGATTTAAACCAAATTCTGAAAAATTCCAGTTAGTATCCCAGCGACTTTGTGCATTGTAAGCCATACACAACAAATCATCAATATATTCTTGATAAAATTCGGGATTTTCTGGATTAATAAATTTATCAAGTCCTAATTGTCGAACTTTTTCATCAATTATTTTTTTATGTTCATCTAAAGGTAAATTGCGACAGTTTTCAGGTGCATCTGGAAATTTTTCAAAGTCATGTAAAATAAAGCCAGCAATTACTAAACGTCGTTCTTTATCTTTTACTAATCGCTTAACTGTGGTATCCAGTTTTTCTAATCTTTGCTCAATTAAATTAGCTGGGAATAAACCATTGAGTAAATGAGTATTTAAAGATTGGTCAGCAGCATTATCACGTCTAACTTTTGTTTTACCTTCTGCTTCTCGTTTTTCATCAATTTCATCAAAAAATTTACCACCTTTCGCAGTAACACCAATAGCTATTTTTAGCAAATTGGGCAATACATATTCGCTAAAATCTGCCATGACTTGATCATGAGGATTTTCAGCTTGTATTGCTTCTCTTAATAATTTGAGTGTGAGTAATTGTCCTTTAGTTTCAATAGTCCTGTCATTATCTCCATCAAAACCAAAATCACCCGACAACCAATCATCATCTGAGGTTTCAGAATTAGAATTATCTTCTATTTCTAAGAGTAATAATTGTTGATGTTCATCTTTTTTATTTTTTTTAGCCATTATCTTATGTCCATGACATGAAATAGTTTATTGATTGGAAGTAAAATTCTTATTCAAATCCTTCTAGCAATTTAGCAACTTGTGCTGGATCAGGAAGTTGATTTTTTAGCTCTTGTGGTACTGTAGAAACTATTTGATAAGTTGATACACCAATGGGTTTATTAGAATCTTTCAGTGCGTATTCAACAATAGTTCTCTGTTTGGATTTACAAAGAATTATGCCAATAGAAGGATTTTCATCTGGTAACTTTACCGTGTCATCTAAAACAGATAGATAAAATTGCATTTTGCCTACATATTCAGGCAAAAATTTTCCAATTTTTAATTCTATTGCCACCAAACACTTTAAACGGCGGTGATATAATAGAATATCTATAAAATATTCTTCATCATCAACTTCTAAGCGATATTGACTACCAATAAAAGCAAATAAACCACCCATTTCTTGTAAGAATGGTTCAACTCTTGTCAAAATCGCTTGTTCTAGCTGTCTTTCGCTGTGTTCATCTGCTAATTCCAGAAAATCAAAAGTATATTCATCTTTAACAGCTAGTTTTAATTGGTTACGTATCTCTGTTGGAACTGTTTTATCAAAGTTAGTTTGATTGAGCAGAGTTTTTTGATATGTTTGATTTTCAATTTGGTGAATTAAAACGTTTTTTGTCCAGCCAAACTTCCGAGTCATTCTGATATAAAATTCTCGTTCTAAATCATCTTTGCACTTTTCTAAAATGACTATATTGTGAGTCCATCCAATTTCTGCCACCAATGGTGGCAGAATTTCTTGAGAGTGGTAAGTTAGGTAAAAGTCTCGCATTCTCCAAATATTGCGAGTAGAAAAACCACTAATACCTGGAAACTCTGCTTGTAAGTCTTTTGCTAACTGTTCTACGACTGATTTACCCCAATTAACATTCTGTTGTCGGGTAACAATCATCTTGCCAATATCCCAGTAAAGGTTAATCATTTCCCGATTAACTGCTTTGAGAGCATCGTATTGGGCTGCACGAATTCGTTGTTGTACTTCCATAAGTAGATGTCTGTAATCATCAGAAATCTGATTACTCATAACTGCAATATTTTAATTAGCTGCGTAGACTAAACAGGCTTGCACATCTTCCCTTTCTAACCAGGGATATGCTTCTAACAAAGTTTCGATAGTATCACCTGCTGCTAACATTCCTAAAATATGCTCAACAGCTAGACGACGACCACGAACTATTGGTTTACCGTCAAAGATTTGGGGGTCAAATGTAATTCTTTCTAATAATTTTTGTTCGGTCATAGTTTAGGTATTTAGTTTTTTATTTTGGTAAGTTAGCGTAACTCACTTTACTGATTGAAATTAAGGAGTTTGGTAAACCAAGAAATTTATATTTCCAAACTCCTTAACACATTACGCAGCTAATTCCATCAAATCTAGATGAGTGAAGTAGATTTTCTGTGGAAATAAATTTAGTTCAAGTTGCTTATAGGGAATTGGTTGCTGAATTTCTTCTACCAATTCCAGTACATCCTCAGTTACAGTAGATTGTTTTGAGGTATAAGCTTGCAAGTCAAAGAGTTCCATCTGTTGATGGTTTTCCATATAACTCTCCAATTAAATTGTTTACTTGGAGGCTTCTGACTAGAAATAAGAAAACACTGTGGGTCAGAGGAATAAAATATTGTCCAACCAGTCTCCGTTCCTGCACTCAAGCGTTGAAGCCACACTAGCTGATGATAGCATAGTTTTATAGAGATCAGTATCAGAAGACCCTTTAAATTTCTTACGCCTGATCTTACAGAAATTAATGTACAATCTGAATTGACAAAACTTATGGGCAACGAGTAACCCCTATTAGGGATTGAAACTTCCGCTACTGTTCTCAGGCGTTTATGCCTTACTGCCCATACTAGCAAGCCGGAAAATAAATCAATAAAAGCTTGCTTGACTCCATAATCCCTATTAGGGATTGAAACTATATTTACTGTTGAACGTTTTCCTGTTATTTTTTCCAAAATTGACGGTAGACGCGAAAACCTCAAGCAATCCATAGCTCGTCTCCTTTGCTTTTAAAGGTATAAGCAAGCGTATCCAGCAGTAGCGCCGATTGACCAAAAGCTATAGAATAGGGCTGAGTTGCTTCATGAATACTGTACTTGTCACTGATGGGATAAAGTTGAAAGTGCATGGGTAGCCTTAAGCGCATCCGCACTTCCGCAACTGGACGACGAATTACATAACAAACTAAACCCTCTTTTTTCAGCTTTTTATCAATTTGACCTATCCAAGCATTATCCGGTTGCCATACTCCCACCCCTGTTAAAACCTGAACTTTCCAAGCATCAGCGATGGGTTGCAAGTCCCCAGAATAGGTAAATTTCCAGTTCAACCGTTCCTCACGGTAGAAACGTAACTTGATAAATGCTAGACAATGGACAAATCTACCTTTTGCTATGGGTTGTCCGGTACTTTGCGCGGTTTCTTTTAATGTCCGCATAAATCCCGCTTCTGTCCACATTTCAATTTCTAAATTGCTTAAAATTCCTGGTAAATCGTAGGTTTTAAATCTCTCATTTTCGTTATTTTCTGTTAAATCATATAACCCACATTGCAAAGGACTAGAACCGCGAAAACTCGCTGCATCTTCAGCAATGGGATTTCCTGATTTACCTGATATTTCTTTCCAGTCTTTAGCCCATCCTTTAATATGTCCAGCTTGTGAATTTAATCTAGTTTCAAATACTTGTTCACAGGCTTTTTGAAACTTTTCTCGACTTTGATCATATTGTTGTTTAATAGTGCGATCGCTCAATTTACAACATAACCAAAATGACTGCACAGCACCCCATCGGCGATAATAACCATGAAAATCATTGATTTTCCGATATTGCTCTTTGATGATTTGTTGTAAAAATGGACGATCATAAATATTATCAACTTGTAATGGTGGCAAATCTGTTTGAAATAAACGCTCAACTAAGAAGTTAGGAACTAAAGCATACGCTGTGAAATTGTTAAACTTAATTTCTTGACCATTCTTTTCATATCCGTCATGTCTTCCTAATCTTCCTAACCGTTGAATAAAATTACCAGAATCCGATGATTCAAAAATTAGAAAATTAATTTTAAAATCAACTCCTACATCAATTGTACTTGTACCTAAAACTAAATCAGCCGATAAACTTAACTCTTTCTCTCCTTTACTTGATAAACCTGTATTTTCTCCCACTGTCAAATTATAGGGTTTTAAAAGTTCTTGAAAAAATGGAGTGAGTCGCTTAACTGCTGCTATTGAATTGAGAATAATTGCACCTTTACTTCCTGGATATTCTTGAAACTGAGATACAATTAAATTGCTATTGGCTTTTAACCAAGTTTCCGAAGCTTTAAAACTCGGTTTTAAAGGCATAAAATTGAGTGCAATTCCTCGCGCTACCTGTCGCCAATCTTGGTTTTTCAGTTGCGCTTCTTGTTCGATATTATCAGGAAATTGATATTTATTCTCTTCCAGAGGGTTTATTTCTCGACACCGAAATCCTGCTGTTTCTAATCTGCTGATTAAATCTTTATCTGGTGTAGCTGAAAGAAAGAGAAATTTTTTCCTGCGGTTTGTACAATGAATTAACAGCATGGTGTTAATTACGCTGGCAATTTGGGGAGCAGCAAAAACATGAAATTCGTCAAAAATAAATAAATCGAAGTCTTTATCAATTTTATTCCATAATTTGTCAGGACTATCACCAGTAATTAAATAATTACTGCGATGTAAATAATGAAAAATATCAGGGTTCGTTAATAATGCTTCTCTTTGGCTAGAGAGAGTTAAAAGTGCAGCACCTTTTTTTAATCCTTCATTTTCTGCATATATTTCTAAATCAGCCCCACTCAACCTAACTACACGGGGTTGATTTTCTGGTTTAAATATATCAGTATATCCCTGAATTTGTGCTTCTTGATCGCGTGCTAATTCATTGGTTGGATAAAGTCCAATAGCCGAAAATTCACCTTGAAGAACTTCTAAATAAGCAGCTAAACTTTTACCATCACCAGTCATCGCAGTGTTGAAAACTACGTCAATGTTTGGATCGCGTAATGCTTTTAAAGTCTCTAATTGATGCCAAGATAAACACCAATTTTCAGGCAATTTTACCCCGTCAGGTTTGGGGACTGTTTGCGAATAAACAGGTTTGAGTTTAATGCTGTAATTTTCTGACATACCCTTAATAACTCACTTCAATTTCTGCAACTAATGGTTGCAGTTTTGCATATCTCAAGAAACTAACTATGTTTGATCTGGTTTGTAAGTACCAGATTAGCAATTACAACTATTTATTGGGCTTTTTTTATCCAGAAATCTCTAATACAGATACAATAACTGTAAATTCCACTATATGTCAAGACTGTAATTACAATTATTCGATGTCAAGGAAAAAAGAGACAATTACACTGTCAATTCCCTCTGGTACAAAAGAACAACTGGAAGAAATCGCCCGCAAATTACGTATCTTCTGGGGTAAGTCCCCCAGTGTGTCTGGATTGCTGGTAGCGATCGCACAACAAGAGTTTGAAGTCGGTGAACCTTTCACCCTCAATTCAGCCCAAGTAGCCGCACTCCAGCAAGCCATAGGACTATTGAAGGACTCTGGTTTTATTGAACAAGCGCAAACTACCTCTAGTTTGTTACTAGAACGAGGCAAACTTGAGCCTCCCATACGTCAATCGCTACTCCAGCAAGTTAGCCAACCTACAGAAGCATGGCGCATTCTTACAGACCAATTCCGCCAAAATCAACAACCATTTCATTTACTCTATGCAAATCCTCAAGTGGGAGACCTATCTTTTACAGTGCGTTACTCTGAAATCGCTTTTGAAGAGAAGCGTTTTTACTTAAATATTTGGTGCGACGAAACTGAAGATATCGCCAATACTGGCTTTCCAGAACTCATCCACAATCGCTGTTTGCGTCTGGATCTAATCAAAGGTGTTGTTCCAATCAACGGACAATGGCGGGATCAAGGGCTAGATTACCTAAAAGTGTACTTACACTTTTACGGGGGTCTGATTAAAGCTTATGAAGCAAAACCTAACGATATCAGCAACGAAGTTATTGGAGAGGTGCGTCAAGTCGTCAGAAAAGTATCAAATCCCTTCTGGTTAATTCGGGAAGTCTTGCGTTATGGGGAAGACTGCGAGATCGTCTCGCCGGAAAATGTGCGATCGCTCATCAAAGCCAAACTCATCAGCCTATCTCAACATTATGACTTGAACCTTCATTCCTAAAATCCCTCAAAAAACAATTCAGGAGTTATATAGCGTTCCTCATCACATGAGGTACATCATAGCCCCCTCCCCGCAAGCGATGAGGGGGTTGGGGGTGGGGTTTTTGTACCTCACTCAACCGATCACCGCTATAATCTGTCGCAGCGCGGAAGCAAGCCACAGAATCAAACGTCAAGTTAACTCCTGAATTTATTTCTAAATTTCATCCAAATCCATTTAGAAACACATAAATAAAAGTACTTAAATATCACTATTTAAGCTGATTCTACCGTTTTAGGTAATTTAAAATTACTGATTTACAGGCAATACCATACCTTCAGAAGCTAATAACACATTGGGAAAAGCAACTTTAAGTTGGTTTTGAATTTGGTCAAGAAAAACATCATCATCATCTGGGTGATGGTGTGAAATCACCAAGCGTTTGACACCAGCACTTTGTGCTAAATCCACCGGAGTTTTCCAGAGTAATTCAGCATATTCATGGTTTTTATCCGTTGGTGGAGTGTAGGTAGCATTAGTAACTAGTAAATCAACACCGTCAATAATTTGTAGAATTTGTTTTTGTTCTTCTAAATCCAGACTTTGATGTAAATCTGTCGCGTAAGCAACACTATAGTCCCCCCAACTTATACGATAACCAATTGACCTCTGATTTTTATTGATTAATGCCGTTGTAATTGTTACCTCACCTAACTCTACCGGATTACCAGGAGTCAAATTATAAAAAAGTAACTCCGACTGCATTACCTGCAACGGGTAAGGAAAGTGAGGTTGGAGCATCTGATCACATAAACATTGTTTAATGGATGCACCATTTGAAGCAGCAGTACCGTAAATATGAAAGCTATTGTCGGTAATAAATGCAGGAGCAAAAAAAGGAAATCCTTGGATACGATTTGACTGGCAGTTGGTAAAAAATAAATGCGCTTCTAGTGGTTTTTGCTCTTGTTGCCAACTTTTACCTAGTACGCGTAAACCAGTACCTCCATCAAAAACCAAGCGTTGTCCTGCTACATATATCTCTACACAAGCAGTATTACTACCATATCGGCAGGTATGACTGTTTGGGGTAGGAATTAAACCGCGTACCCCCCAGAATTTAACCCAAAACTCCCCAGCAAGGTTATTTAGCATAGGAGTTACTTTTTGATCGACATAGGTTTGAGAATCAGATAGCTCAAAATTTGGCATTTTTCTTGAAATTAGAGCTTACTGAGCAGATCATCGTAGTTTCTTACTTCTAGCATCCTGTTTATTTCATCCACAATGACGACCGTAGGAGAGTAGTTTTTTAACTCTTCTAAAGTAAACTGCCCGTAAGTCATTATAATCAAACGATCACCAATAATGCCTAGACGTGAGGCCGCTCCATTTAACTCAATTGTTCCTGAGTTAGCGGGGGCAGGAATAGCATAAGTAATAAAACGCTTACCATTAGCATTATTTACTACTTGTACTTGCTCATAAGGTAAAATACCAGCTTGATCTAAAAGAATTTCATCTATGCTGATACTACCCACATAGTGAAGATTTGCCCCCGTGAGGGTACAGTTATGAATCTTAGCCAAAAGGAGAGTGCGCTGCATTTCGTTTTGGGTTTTTCCGTAACAACCGCGAGTAGTTTAAGTCTCTTTAGTTGATTTATGAGTGGTTGTTGAAATTGTAACATCAGTAATTTGTGAGTCAGCGCAGTTGAGTTAGTTTCTCCGCTTAAAGCTACTGCCAAACCCCTAAGGATCTAGCGGGTTTACTCATATAGCTGGCTTCTCCACCAGGGTGCGACTGACGAATCTGAAGGGTAATTGGTAATAAGTAAACAGCAGGTTATAGGTAACACAGAACAGTATCTATTCCTCGTTTCCCTTTTACTGTTACCCATTACCCATTACCCATTACCCCACCATCTATTTTTTAGCAGCTTTGATGAACTTCTCTACTAAGGGTGCAACCCTGTCTACATCTTGCCAACCGAGAATTTCTGTCACCTTTTTTTCCAAATTTTTATAACTACGGAAAAATTCGGCAATTTCGTCCAGACGGTGGGGCGCTATATCTTTCAAAGATTTTACATGGGCGTAGCGTGGATCTTTGTCGGGAACACAAAGAATTTTTTCGTCGCGATCGCCACCATCAATCATTTCTAAATAACCAATCGGTCTTGCCGGAATGACGCAACCAGGAAAGGTCGGTTCATCCATTATGACCATACCATCTAGCGGATCGCCATCATCAGCTAGGGTGTTGGGTATAAAACCATAGTCGTAAGGATATTGTACGGAAGAAGAAAGTACCCGGTCTAGGGCAAAAGCTTGCAAATCCTTATCAAATTCGTATTTATTTTTACTCCCGCCAGCAATTTCAATCAGAACATTGATCACACCCGGTTTCGGTTGGGCAGGAATAAGAGATAAATCCACAACAAAACTCCTTCGCTAACAGTGAATCAAGGTAGCACGCAGTTCGGCTCCCCGTATCAGATTTTAGGGCAATAGTGGATCTCTTCCCAAGCTATTCATCATAAACCCCAGTTTATAGTCCTTTTGTACTATTTAAATAGGGAGAGGACTTACGCAAGATGTGGCTGAAAACCTGATTATTAAGTAGGGGTAATTCATAAATTACCCCTAATTTCGTAATGTTTTGCGTAAGTCCTGCCATAAAAAACGCTGCCAATTTCTAGCAACGCTTTTTTCAGTCATTATTTGAGATTTCGCTGGGACTTATTTACCTTTGGGGGTAATTTTGGTCAATACCAGCTAATTTCTCGCTGGTGGTATTTTTTGTTTATGTTTATTCTTTACCTCTGGCCAGATGATAGGTTAGCTGTTGCTGATTATTTTGAACATCAGGTGAAGAATAGTGTGAAATTATAAACACGGGTAGGATAAGGGTAATGAGAGCGATCGCAGTTCCCACAATGTCTGCCAAACGTTGGGAATATGTGTCGTGAGAATTGGCAGACGGGCTATTTGAATTCATACAAAATTGTGGTTCTTCATATCACTGTAGTTTTGCTCTCCAAAAAGAGAGTCTCAATACTATCTTAGCTATTTTTCTTCGGTAAAATCTGTAGCTTTAAAGAATTTCATCCAGTTTCAAAAGTGGCACACTCTGTTTTTATACATGGCTATTTTGTTACAAATCAAATATCAAAGATTTGATGCTTTATTTGGTGACTAATTCTTTCATAAAGGGACTTCCTTCATGTCAGGATTACTTGACTTAGTGATCGTAATCACAGCATTATTAATTACCCTGTGCATTTCAATTGAGATTTGAGAATCTAGGGAGATTACTCGAATACTCTATCAGTCTAACACCTCAAAATGCTTGTATTTAGGTTAATTGAGCCGATTTTTTGGGGTTTGATACACCAAAGATTTAGCTAAACCCACTTACAGCATATTTGGTATTTTAGATCGCTCAGATGTAGATACAATCAAAGCTACCAGCATTCCGGAAAATCACTGCCATGATTTTTTTACAAAATATTTCTACGCTGAAAATAAAATTACTGTGATAAAAATTTTCTACCAATATTCAGTAATTTTAACTAAAAATATGAACAACTAAAAATTTTATATCGTAGTACTTATGACTAATTTTTTATCAATCTATATATCAGTAGATTAAATAAGTTAGCCCCCTTTATTCCCAAAGAAGGAGGCTAAGGAGGTTAGTTTTAGTTAATGCTTTGAAAGGTTAAGAAAACACCAAAAAATAAATTACCCCTAAATAGCTCAACCTTTGCCATAAGCACTCATCGGTTCTTTGATAAATCGGATATAAAGATGTCTAAATGTGGACTTAATCACACGAGGCATGGCAAAATCAATGGGCATTAATTTTTCTGGTAATTGCCAATCTGCGATTTGCAGTAAATCTGGTGATAAATTAGGAAACTCAATATCGCTTAATTCCGGGCAAATTCCTAATCTTTGGGAAGCGGCAACGGTGGGAACTTGTTCAGGTGAAACTTTGAGAATTTCTAACATTGCTCTATCTAAAGCAAACACATTCTCTGATGCTGCTAAAACTTCTAAATTACGAGGTTCTCCGCCACTTGGACCATTGCCTTCATGACCGATAATACCATCTAAAATAGTTAAAGTGGGATTAATAGCCCTAGCGGTTTCTACCAACATTTCTCCAAATCTTTCAGCATCTTTTCCTGCTTCCATGTGCCACCAGGCTTTCATTTTCCCAGGAACACAACCAAAGAGATTTTTGACTCCTAAAGTTAATGTCAATTGCATATGAGATTTAACTTTGGGTAAGTTAATAATCACATCTGCTTCCATTGCTTCTTTAGAAAGTAGCAGGTGGTTAAAATTGTCGTTGACTGTTTGATAACGTTTACCGTGAAACTCCACAATTGGTAAATTTAATGATTCTAAAATTGGTAATAAACCATTAGCGATAGCGACACCTTTAGCACTACCAAAAGCAGGACTATCTCCTAAAAATGGCTTACCACCAACGGCAATTACCATTTCGGCAACGGCGCGAACTAATTCCGGGCGTGTGGTACACTCTTTAGTAGGACGGGAGCCGGTGAGTAGATTAGGTTTGAGTAAAACGCGATCGCCCTTTTTGACAAAAGCAGCCATTCCCCCATAGGGTTCTAGCAGGGTTTCCAAGGATTCTTTTAAAGCGTCTTGTTCGTAAGATTTAGCCCGAATCAGGCTGACAGACGGTTTTTGTGTTTGCATGGGTAATAATTGCGTTATACTATAACAATATAAACAAGATTTATTAAGTAAGCAGGGTATGAATTATTTTTTGTGGGGATGATTGCCAGAAACTATAAGAATTAAACATTTTTTGAGGGTTTAGCAATGCTAAACCCCTACATCTTTATAAAGGAACAATCGCACTCATTTGGTCTAAATCTAAGACAGTGGCTAATTCTGCTTCTGTCATTAAGCCTTTTTCTAAAACTATTTGACGCAGAGATTTACCTGTTTCCAAAGATTCTTTAGCTACAGCAGCAGCATTTAAATAACCGATGTGAGGATTTAAGGCGGTGACTAATGCTAAACTACCTTCGGCGTAAGCTAAACATCTTTCTTTGTTAGCGGTAATACCTTGAATACAGCTTGAAGTGAGAGAAGAAATGGTATTACCTAAAATTTCGATGCTGTGAATTAGATTATAAGCAATGAGGGGCATCATCACATTTAATTCTAATTGTCCAGCTTGGGCAGCGAGTGCGATCGCACTATCATATCCCATCACCTGAAAACAGACCATTGAAGTCATCTCTGCCATCACCGGGTTATATTTCCCCGGCATAATCGAAGAACCAGGTTGGACTGGAGGCAGTTGAATTTCCTTAAACCCTGTTTTTGGGCCAGAATCCATTAAACGCAAGTCATGGGAGATTTTAACCAAGTCCTGAGCTAAATTCCGCAATGCCCCGGAAACATTCACAAACGCACCCATACTTTGCATAGCAGCCATTAAATGAGGTGCAGGTTCTAGGGGAAATTCTAATAATTGCGAGAGAACTTCTACCACCCGTTGCCGATATTCAGGATGAGTATTCATACCTGTTCCCGCAGCACTACCACCTAAGCCCAACACCATCAAATCCCCAGAAGCAATATAAAGACGGTTTTGGTGTTCTGAAAGAATATAAGCCCAAGCGCGGAAATTTTCACCCAACCGCACAGGTACAGCGTCTTGCAGGTGTGTTCTCCCAGATTTGACGATATCTTGAAATTCGATCGCTTTTGCTTCTAAAACCGAAATTGCCTGTTCTAAAGCTGGGTGTAGAGTTTGGGTAAGTGCCAATAAACCACCAATGCGAATAGCTGTAGGGATAACATCATTGGTAGACTGGCCATAGTTCACATGATCATTAGGACTAACCCGTTTGTAATTGCCTTTTTCGTCCCCAAGAATTTCTAAAGCGCGATTTGCCAGAACTTCGTTAACATTCATGTGGTGAGAAGTTCCCGCACCGGCTTGGTAGATATCAACTACAAACTGATCTCGTAACTTACCTGCAAGGATTTCATCAACAGCTTTGATAATAACTTCACTTATATCTGCGGGAATACAACCCAGTTCACCATTGACAATTGCGGTAGCTTTTTTAATATATAAACAAGCATCAACGTAAGTGGGCAAAGGCTTTAAACAGCTAATAGGGAAGTTTTCGATAGCGCGTTGGGTTTGGATACCATAGTAAACATGATTAGGAATTGTGCGATCGCCCATCGAGTCCCGTTCAATGCGAAAATCTGTATTGTCAGTCATAGTCTGGTTTGAATAATCTCAAAATAGAGATCATCCCATGCAAGTACACTAAAAGCCTAGTCTAGAAATTATATATTTCGCGTTCAGATGTTGTCGTAGACTCCAAACCAACCCAGACATCGCTGATATTGTCGGATAGTTCATCCCTCTACGCCCATTCCCAAACTACAATAAGAAGATATATGTCAGTATTTTGATTAATTTGCTCTATGTCAGTTTTAGCAGCGATCGCAGTTTTGGCTATTTTGATTTTGGTACATGAGTTTGGACACTTTATAGCTGCCCGTTCTCAAGGCATTTACGTTAACCGCTTTTCCTTGGGTTTTGGTCCGATTCTTTTAAAGTACCAAGGATCACAAACGGAATATACTATCCGCGCTTTCCCTCTAGGTGGCTTTGTCGGCTTCCCTGATGACGATCCTGATAGCCAAATTCCACCCAACGACCCAAATCTGCTGCGGAACCGTCCAGTTTTAGACCGAGCAATCGTCATTAGTGCTGGAGTAATAGCAAATCTCATATTTGCCTATTTAATGCTGGCTCTGCAATTGGGTATCGTTGGCATACCACAAGAATTTAAGTATCAACCAGGTGTAATTGTCAAACCAGTCAATGAGCAATCCGTTGCTTACCAAGCCGGTCTAAGAGAAGGAGACATTATACTGGCAGTTAATGGTCAGGAACTCACAGCTGATAGCAGTTCAACCTTGTTGCTCACCAAAGAAATTCAAACCCATCCAAATCAGCAAATTGATCTGAAAGTTCAGCAACAAAACCAACAAATCCCCCTGAAATTAACTCCTCAACAGGGTGCTGACGGTAAAGGCTTAGTGGGTATTGAACTAGGCCCCAATGGAAAAGCAGTTTATCGTCGTCCTCAAAATCCTGGGGAGATATTCACCGTTGCAGCTAATCGGTTTCAACAGTTATTTGTGGGTACACTCAAAGGCTTTGGACAATTAGCTACCAACTTTCAACAAACCGTTGGGCAAGTTTCCGGCCCAGTGAATATTGTCAAAATTGGCGCAAAATTAGCTGCTGACAATCTTGCTAATTTGTTTTCTTTTGCGGCAATTATCAGCATTAACTTAGCAGTTATCAATATTTTACCTCTACCAGCCTTAGACGGTGGACAACTGGCTTTTCTGCTCATTGAAGGTTTACGCGGTAAGCCTTTACCTATGAAGATTCAAGAAGGTGTGATGCAAACTGGTTTAGTGTTACTCTTAGGATTAGGTATTTTCCTAATCGTTAAAGAAACAACTCAGTTAACATCCCAGTTAGATTGGGTACAAAAATTGTTCCAGTAACTGTGATTCCAGAAATTTTCAACCTCTCGTATATCTCGTTCCCAGTCTCCGGCTGGGAATGCCATGACTGAGGCTCTGCCTCAACTATCATAAAATTGTTCCAGTAACTGTGATTTCAGCAATTCTCAACCTCTTGTATATCTCGTTCCCAGTCTCCGGCTGGGAATGTCATGACTGAGGCTCTGCCTCAACTATCCTATCAGGCAGATTCTAGAATAAGAGAACGAGAAAAACTAGAAAATAAATCCAAAATCGTAAATCTAAAATCTAAAATTACTTGACTCGTAAATCATTATCAAAAAAGCAACGCGCTTTAGAAATTCTCTCTCGTCTCCAGCATCTTTATCCAGATGCTACTTGCTCTTTAGACTATTCAACTCCTGTACAATTATTAGTAGCAACTATTCTCTCCGCTCAATGTACAGATGAACGAGTCAATAAAGTTACACCAGCATTATTTGGAAGATTTCCTGATGCTGAAAATCTAGCCAAAGCTGATTTATTAGAGTTAGAAGAATTAGTGCGTTCGACTGGATTTTATCACAATAAAGCCAAGAATATTCAAGGCGCTTGTCGGATGATTGTGAATGATTTTAATTCTATTGTTCCTAATCAAATGGAACAACTTTTAAAACTTCCAGGAGTAGCACGGAAAACTGCAAATGTGGTCTTAGCTCATGCTTATGGTATCAATGCTGGAGTGACAGTAGATACTCACGTTAAGCGGTTAAGTCAGCGTTTGGGATTGACTACAAATACTGAACCTGTTGGTATTGAGAAAGATTTAATGAAGTTATTACCCCAACCAGATTGGGAAAATTGGTCAATTCGCTTAATTTATCATGGACGGGCTGTGTGTAAGGCGCGTTCTCCTGGTTGTAATGTTTGTGAGTTGGCTGATTTATGTGCAAGAAAGTTGTAAATCACTCAGCACAGTCGAAACGCCATGCTAACGGTACTCGGTACTCAAAACAATTTCCCTATAATTGTCATGGACATTGTATGATGGGGAATGGTGTCTTTAACTAGATTAGGGAATTCATGGCAAAAAAGAGCATGATTGAGCGCGAGAAAAAACGCGCCAAGATGGTGGAAAAATATGCTGACAAACGGGAAGCACTATTAGACGAGTTCAAAAGTGCGGAATCTCCCCTAGATAAGCTGGAAATCCACCGCAAAATTCAACAACTACCTCGTAACAGTGCGCCTAACCGTCGCCGTAATCGTTGCTGGGTTACAGGTCGTCCTAGAGCTGTATACCGTGATTTTGGACTGTCTCGGAACGTACTGCGGGAATGGGCGCACCAAGGACTTTTACCTGGCGTTGTTAAGTCTAGCTGGTAATCAATGGTCAGTAGTCATTAGTCATTTACTCTAAACCAATGACCAATGACCAATGACCAAGATAATTATTGACCACAACAACGATCAATTCCCAGGCTTTCTAAGAGTAGATCGCTAACGGCGTTGGCGATCGCAAATTCTCCATAAAAGCTTTTGGAAAAATCGAATGCCTGCATCTCTGTAACAATAGCAATTACCAGAGATCCTAAGTCGTTTTCTCCTTCCATACGTTGTCGCACAAAAATCTGTGCTGCGCGTTGAGCAATCTTTTGATTAATTAATTCAGGAAGAAATTCTGCATCTAGCCACCGCAGCAGTCGCTTTTGCAACCATTCACCTTCTAACTGAGGATTCTCAGACGGTGGTAAAGTAATGGACGAAATTGGCTCAGTCATCTTTGTATATATTAAATAGATTTTGTTTACCAAGGTAATCTCAGAAGAACTTAGAATCTTGCTGATAATAGCAAGGTGCTTTCGTCTGGGGCTTTTTTTGATTATTTGCTGAACTATGCAATATGATGTCGCCGCTATTATTCGAGGTTATTCTCAAGGTTATTTTCTCATGGCTGATGAGAGCAATGGACTGGGATGGTATGGAAGTAAGGAAAGAACTTTAATCCCTTTGGATGAGAAATTTCGCTACCCCAAGTCCTTACAGCGTGTTCTCAACCAAAACAGGTTTACAGTAGCTATTAACCGCGACTTTCTCGGTGTGGTTGCTGGTTGTGCTAACCGTGAAACAACTTGGATTTCTCCAGAATTACAAAAGATTTACTGGTTACTTTACCAGACAGGTTATGCTTATAGTTTTGAAACTTGGCAAGGTGATCAACTAGCGGGGGGAATTTTAGGAATTGTGATTGGTGGTGTTTTCATTGGTGAATCAATGTTCTACCGCATTCCTGAAGGTTCTAAAGTAGCAATGGTGAAATTGGTAGAAAGATTGCGCCAAAGGAAATTTATGCTGTTTGACGCGCAAATGATGAATCCCCATTTAGCCAGATTTGGCGCTTATCCTATCAATAATAAAGAATATGAGACTTTACTTCAGCAGGCTTTGCAACTTCCCTGTTCCCTGGAGTGAGTATGGTGAGGATGGGGAAATGGTCAAATATTGTTCCCTGTTCCCTGCCTCTACGAAAAATATGGCTTACGCCTCCCGTAAGGGATACATAAATCAAATCGGATCACTATATCTGTTATAGATAATGCGATCGCTGGTTGGTGGGGTTTGCAAAAATATACTCACATCCAACTAGCAGCAAACCTCCAATTGCTAAATCGTTCATCTGCCACTTGCCAAGCATTATTTTGGTTGGTGATATTCCTCTTTATGATTTTAAGACATCTGTCTTCAGTAGGGTAAAACTCCTAATTTGTATATGATAACTTTGCTAAGAATACTGATTAATTGCAATTGGAGTTAATGATGACATACACGCAAACTCACGATCCAACTATTCGTGAACATATTCAAGCTTGGCAAAAATTGGATGTAGATCAACAGCTTGCTTTGTTTTGGTTTATCTATAAAGAAATGGGGGGTTCGATTACTCCTGCGGCTCCTGGTGCTAGTACTGTCTCCCCAGAAATAGCTGAAGGTTTATTTAATCAAGTTAAGGAATTATCTCACGAACAACAATTACAAGTTCAGCGTGATTTGATTAATAAAGCCGATAACCTAATTTCTCGTGAATATGGCTCTTTGAGTGATACCACCAAGCTACTATTTTGGTATCGATTATCTCAAGGCATGGAAAATGGCACTATCATTCCTATGCCTAATGATTATGAACTTACTTCCGCATCAGAAGCGTTGTTTGGCAAAATTAAAGGATTAGCCTTTGAGCAGCAGATCACTCTTTTCCGTGATTATGTTTCGCCAATGGGTACTGAAGCCAAACCAGGTGCTGAAATTTAGCACTTTTGAACTTTTTAGCAAGAGAGGCAGTTCTAGAGTACGGGCAGTATTCCTGCTGGCTCCTGCACTGAATAATATCAGGTGATACCATTTTACATAAACCCTGATATATACAGGACTTACTCACTGTACAAATTCATCAAAATAGGTCGTTTTAGGCTTTGATTACTCATGACTTTGATAGTCAATCAATTTTGGATTTACGTTAGCGAAGCGTACGCAGCGCAGCGAGTATTTTGGATTTTGGATTGACTCCACCCTAAAGTGTGTAGCTTGAGGATTTTAGATTGGCTATTTTGGATTAATTCCGTCCTGAAGGGGCAGGGCTTGTACCGAAAATTCCCAATCCAAAATCTAAAATCCAAAATCTAAAATTTTTTGGTCAATAGATGCCCTCTGTATGGGTAAAGCTCATTCCTAAACCCCTGCGACAGATCCGGTTTTTTCCATAAAATATATTCGGTATTTTCTGTCAATGCGTAAGTCCTATTATCTTTCCTCTGCCTTCAATCACCTGCTGACGAGATTTTCTGTGACTAGGGTAAGGCTAACCCATGCACCTTTATCGTCATAGCTACGAATTAAGCGTTGGCGTAAATTTGGTTTAATCAGCCACCCTACCTCTAAAAATAAAGGTTGACGTAATTGCACTTGTAAGGGAGAAGTTGCAGAAACGCCATCAGGTAAGAGTAAAACTTGTACCTGCTTTTGGGGATTTTGATCAAAGATGATTATTGAATCTTTGATAGTAGCGGTGGAGGTGATTGTGCGACCATTAAAACTGGTATTTTGAATTAATTTTCCTGCGGAATCCAATTGTAGTTGTAGGGTTGTAGAGTAGGTATTGGGCTTTTGCAAATCTGGATAAATAGTTACCGCTTCACCTTGCCATTCTCCCAATAAGTCATCTATTCGTAAGATTGCGGTTTCTAGTGGTGGTTGAGTTCCCCCTAGATATTCACGAATCAAGGTTATTTTATCTAACTGGCCATTTTTATCAAATAATTGCACCAGACGTAAACGTCGATTTTCATAAATTAAACCGAGTTCAGCCCCAAATTCTGTAAATGGCGCTAGTTGAATCGAACCTTGGGAAAAAGCGCCATTTTCAAAAAACAAAGTACTCCGCGCCACCGAACTGTATTTTAAAATTAAATCTTCTTGTCCTTGACGACTAACAACCTGGCGAATAGTCTGGTTATTGTTTAACCCTGTCAAGGAAACTACACTAGGGATATCTGCTAATAGTTCCCCTTGAGGTGAATAACGAGCAAATGAACCTTGCCATTCACCGAGATTTTTCAGCAAGCATTCCCATTGTGATGTCATAAAATAAGTCCTATAATTTAACCAGATCAGAGGCAATATTACGAATTACGAATTACGTTAGCGCAGCGGGGCGTAGCCCATTACGAATTATTTCAACTCTTAGCAAACCTGCGGACAGCAAATAAGCTACCCATTAAGCCAACTGTTGCACCGAATCCTAAGAGAATCAAAGGTAATAATAAGGTTTGAGAAACAGTTAGTTGTAAACCGTTGCTAATAAATTGAATAAATTCAGGTTGATTGGCTAGTAAGCGATTAATAAATTGTTGAGTTAGAGAAATAAAACTCCAAGCGATCGCACCACCAACTAAACCAAAGGAAATTCCCTGTAAAATAAATGGTAGGTAAATCCAAGCCGAAGTTGCACCTACTAGTTGCATAATTTCAATTTCTCGTCGTCGTGCCATGACAATCAAGCCTATTGTGGTTGTTGTCACAGCGATCGCAGTCGAAGTCAAAATTATAGTAATTGTTAAAGTAATCCAATTTAGCCCCTGATGCAACTGGGCAATGCGTTTTACAGCTTCGTCTACATACTGCACCACATCAACTCCCCGCAACTTAGCTAACTGTGTCGCTAAACTCGGCACAACTAGCGGATTTAAAGCTTTTACCTTCATTTCATCAACTAGCGGATTATCTCCTAATTGCTGGGTAGCACCATCAATATCAGCAATTCCCAAGTCCTTAACTAACTTCGTCCAAGCTTGTTCTTTGGTAATTACTTGCACCGTCGCTACTTCCGGCATTTGCACTATTAATGGTTCAATATTAACCGCTTGAATACCCGATTCTAGATAAACCGATAATTCCAACTGACTACCGAACTGATTGAGAAGTCTTTCTACTTGCCAAGAGGTTTGCAGACTTAAGCCGAATAGAAATAGCAACACTGTCACAGTACTCACTGCTGCCCAATTCATCCATCCCCCCCGCAGCAACCCCAGGAAAGTTTCTTTCAGCAGATAGTCTAGTTTGGTGAAAAATTTAAACATCAAAAATTGGTAATTGGTAATTGGTGAATAATTATTCTCTGTCAACTGTCAACTGTCAACTGTCACCTATTTCCTGTCACCTAACGATAGAATTGAGTAGTAAGACATTCACCATTAAGCCACGAGAATCATGCCCTCTGATATAGCTGTAGAGAAGAAAAAGTTAAAAAATCCACCTTTGAAGCTTCATTATTTAGGCGATCGCGTCTTGCGTCAACCCGCAAAGCGTGTGACAAAAATAGATGATGAACTTCGCCAACTGGTGCGGGAAATGCTGCAAACTATGTACAGCGAAGATGGCATCGGTTTGGCAGCCCCCCAAGTGGGAATTAATAAACAACTCATTGTAATTGACTGCGAACCAGACAAACCAGAAGCACCTCCACTGATATTGATTAATCCCGTTATTAAGCAGGTTAGCAGTGAACTCTGCGTAGCTCAAGAAGGTTGTTTGAGCATCCCTAAAGTTTATTTAGACGTGAAACGCCCCCAAGTGGTAGAAATCACCTATAAAGACGAATATGGTCGTCCCAAAACATTAAAAGCCGATGATTTACTAGGACGGTGCATTTTACACGAGATGGATCATCTTAACGGTGTGGTATTTGTAGATCGTGTAGAAAATTCCTTGACTTTGGCACAGGAGCTATCTAAAAATGGCTTCTCGTATCAAACAGTGAAACCAGTAGTATAGGGTGATCTAGAGCGTGTATTTAACTCCAAAAAGCGGTTTATTTTTAGGTGGTTCTTGTTTTACTGCGATCGCAGCAGTCGGTTCTGTATTTGAACTCAGTTCTGGACAACCAGATTTAGGTGTCCCAACCACAGCCATTATCCTAGCTTTGAGCATTCCCCTCACCGTATTATTTTTTATTGCCGCAGTCAGGGATGCGCGGGCTAACAACTCCAACTAAATAGTTAGGCAAACACAAACAGTTGTTATACTTGTGATAACGCAAAAACCAAGCAAATAAAGTCAAGGCTTGAGATTCAGTACAAAACTTTTCAGATTAGCCCACCTATTTCCAGGCGGTTGAGAAATCCGAAAACCTTAATAGTGCTGAAAATAATGAAATAGATTAGCGAAGCTGCTCATAATTTCAACAGTACAATTACGGTAACTAGTGGGTATCCACAATACCAGCATGAAGCAGAAAGAAATCCTAACAATGTTACACTTTGTTTGGTTTTGTGCAATTGCTGTAGAACGGCTAACATTAAATAAGCATCAGGTACATAAAAAAGGTAAGAGGATGAAAGAAAAATGTAAACTTCACCCTTTTACCTTTTATTTTTTGCCTTTGTACTAATTAATTTAAAGCAGATAGCAGATAAATGACATACATAATCTAAATTCAACGCCAGACACAAGGTAGGCACATATTGCAATACGCCCCTACTCCTGATTCCTGAATTATGCTGTAAATAGATTGAAAATTTTGCGATCGCTTCCCGATTTCCCCAATAGAAGAATGCTACCGACTTCTACCCATCTACTCAGACTCTCTCAAGGACATCTCAACCTACTCGCAGCGTGTCCCCGTAAATTCCAGCATACCTATTTAGAACAGCTTACCGCACCCACTGACCCCCAACAAGAAGAATATCAAACCTTAGGTAGTCGTTTTCACTTGCTCATGCAGCAGCAAGAAATGGGTTTAGCAATTAATAGCTTTCTCCAAACAGACGCTCAACTGCAAAAATGGATGACATCTTTTGCCAAGGTTGCACCAGAAATATTAACACCTGATATTGATAACCAAACTTTCCACGACAGTGAACACTATCGGATTTTGCAAATTCAAGATTACCTACTTACAGTTATCTATGATTTATTAATTGCAGATCCTCAAAAAGCACAAATTCTCGACTGGAAAACCTATCCCCAACCACCAAATAAAAGCTATTTAGCTAAAAATTGGCAAACACGTCTTTATATGTATGTTCTAGCAGAAACTAGTGAATATTTACCCGAAAATATATCCATGACTTATTGGTTTGTTCAAACTCAGGGTAAACCTAAAAGTATTCAGTTTAACTACGACACTCAACAACACCAACAAACACAACAAGAATTAAATCAACTATTGAATAATTTAACTAATTGGTTAGAACAATATCACCAAAATCAGCCATTTCCCCAAAAACCAGCATCTAAAAAATCTTGTGAAACTTGTCAATATGCTTTCCTTTGTTACAATCAAACAAATAATCAATTAGCAATAACATCTCAAAACTTACCAAATATTGATCATATCCAAGAAGTATCACTTTGAAAAAATTGGAAAATAAAGTTTTTTTAATGAACTATACCTTACCTTAATATAGAGAATTTTAACTGTAGGGGCGGGGTCTCCACGCCCTCTTTCCTTCCCCCTCTTTCTTGTCCTCTCGATGGTATTGCATCCAACTTTAAATTTTCATTAAAATTATTATTAAATTACAACTTCAGCAATAAATATGAAAGCCTTTGATGAAACTGACACAATTTATGTCCGTGAATTAGGAATTGATGATATTGCTCCAGTTTATCACTTAGGTGAAGAACAGTTTACCAGTGATTTATATCCTTATTTATACCGCACTTGGGATGAATGGGAAGTAATTGGACTTTATAACACAGATCCAGAATATTGCCTCATTGCAGAAACAGATAGCGAACTAGCAGGATTTATTTTAGGAACAATTATTAGTAAATCATCTTGGACATATGGCTATATTCTGTGGTTATGTGTAAATCCCAAATTTCAACGTCAGGGTGTAGCAGATAAATTAGTTGATAAAGTTGTAGCACGAATGATTGAAGATGGAGCGCGGTTTATGTTGGTAGATACAGATCCTACGAATATACCAGCAGTGAAATTTTTCAACCGTAAAGGCTTTGGTAACATCCGCCAGCATATATTCTTATCCATGAATTTGAGTAAACACCCATATTATGGCAGACTGATAGATTATGAACATCAAAAAGCAGAAAGAGCAGGTTATAGGCGCACACGTCCTACTATTCGTTCTCGTAAATCAGAAGGAATTCCTGGTGAAGTAGCTATCAATCCTTTGGTTAATGAATCACCAACAGATTTAATTATCAATGATGAATGAATTTTGATTTTTAATTTTTTAATTAATTAAATGCAGTGGATTTTAGCAGCAACTGAACAACCTCCTGAGTGGTTCATTCAAGCAGTGAAACACTACACACCTCTATCAAGTGGAATTTTTGCCGCCCAATTACTTTGGCAAAGGGGTATAAAAAATGAATTACAATTAGCCGCATTTGTTAATTTTAAAAATTATCAACCAGCTAGTCCCTTTGAATTTGGAACAGAAATGCATTTGGCAGTAAAACGCCTCAAAAATGCAGGAGGAAAAGGTGAAAAAGTCGCTATTTGGGGAGACTTTGACGCAGACGGTATTACCTCAACTTCTGTATTGTGGGATGGTTTAGGACAATTTTTTATTCACAATCAGCAATTAACTTATTACATTCCTAATCGCTTAAAAGAATCTCACGGACTGAATCAACCAGGAATTGATAATTTAGCTGAACAAGGTTGCAAATTAATCGTTACTTGTGATACTGGTAGCACAAATATTGATGAAATTATTTATGCTCAACAATTAGGTATAGATGTCATTGTTACAGACCATCATACTTTACCCCCCGAACGTCCTCCAGTCAGTGCAATTATCAACCCTCGTTATTTACCAAAAGAACATCCATTGTTTCATCTTTCTGGGGTTGCAGTAGCTTATAAATTGGTGGAAGCACTGTATGAAACTTTGCCTGATATTCCACAAAATCCATTAACTGAGTTATTAGATTTAGTTGCAGTGGGATTAATTGCCGATTTAGTGCAATTAAGTGGTGATTGTCGTTATTTAGCCCAGTTAGGGATTCAACAACTCCAAGCAGATTATAAAAAACCAGTTACGGAAAGAAGACGGCCAGGAGTAGGGCGATTATTGGAATTATGTCAGAAAAATGGCGATCGCCCCACAGATATTTCTTTCGGTCTTGGTCCCCGTATTAACGCCGTTAGTCGCATTTATGGTGATGCTAGTTTCTGCGTAGAATTACTAACAAGTCGGGATATTAAACGTTGTCAGCAACTAGCAGAAGAAACAGAATTAGCTAACAGCCGGCGCAAGTCATTACAAAAAGATGTACAGAATCAAGTCTTTAAAAAACTCTCTCAATTAGATTTATCAACTACTAGTGTAATTGTTTTAGAAGACGCTCAATGGCCTAGTGGGGTTTTAGGTTTAGTTGCAGGTCAAGTTGCCCAAGAAACTGGTCGTCCCACGATTTTATTAAGTACAGAAAGTGGAGAATCCCAGCCAATTTTAGCACGAGGTTCGGCACGTTCTATTAATTCAGTTGATTTATATCAATTAGTTAAAGAACAAGCACATTTATTGCATCGTTTTGGGGGACATCCCTTTGCGGCAGGTTTGAGTTTGTTAGTTGAAAATATTCCTTTATTTACAGATGCAATTAACCAAAAATTGCGACAATCTTTAGGAGGAATGAATCTCGCACCCACAGTAACAGCAGATTTAGAAGTGAAAGTTGCAGATTTAGGAAAAGAATTATTTTTAGAACTCAAAGTTTTAGAACCATGCGGAATGGGAAATCCAATTCCCAAGCTATTAATTAAAAATTGTTGGTTTGAAAATTCTTGGCATCGCAATCAGCAAGATTTACAAGGCAAAAAAATACAGTATATTAAAACAGAGTTTGATATTCGGGATGATTCTACTCATAACCCTTTTCCTGGTATTTGGTGGGGACACTATAAAGATGAATTACCTCTAGGTAGATGTGATTGTATTGCTGAAATAGACTTTAATAGTTTTAAAGATAAAAATCGCTATGAAATTAGATTAGTTGCTGTCCGTCCCAGTGTTGAAGCAGAAGTAAAAATTCACACCTCAGCGATGATTCTAGACTGGCGAAATCAGGACTATTCAGAGAAAAACTCAGTCCTGATGATTTCAAATATTCCAACGAGTTGGGATGATTTACGCGCATGGTTTAGAAAGTCACTTTATAATCAGCAACAACTAGCCTTAGCTTGGTCGAAACCTCAAAACTCTGAACCCAAAGACATTTGGCTCACTTTAGTAGGAATTGCTAAATACTTCAGTCGCACAAATCAACTTGTGACTCGCATCCAACTTTTAGAGAAACTGGGTATCAGCGATAAAAGTTTACATTTAGGTTTTAAAGCTTTAAAATACTTAGGATTTACAGTTCAACGACAAGACCGTTCTTTGCAAATTACCTGGAACTCAACAATTAGCAACGAAGCCAGTGCTGATACTGTGATTAACCAATTTTTAGCTGCCGTTAGAGAAGAACAATTTCAACAAGAATATTTTGCCAACGTACCTTTATCTATTATTCAAGCAATGATTGCCTTTGACAGTTTCCCTTAATAATATCTGCGCTAAAAATGGCACTTTGTTTTTAAAAGGATGCTGAAACCACTTTCTTTATTGTCTAATTACCTGTAATTTTTTATCAAAAATACTTTGTATACTATTCCATAAGTTATAAATCTGATTTGTAAGTTTACAACTTGGGAATAATTTAATTTTAAAATAAATTGAATATAAAAAGTCATATGGGTCTATAGAACCTATACATTAAGTTGAGGCTATAATCATGCTAGATAAAAACATCCAATCTAATTTGCTTGAAGAGCTATCCACAGAGCAGGAAGAACTTATAGCTGGGGGAAAATCCGGGTATAGCAGCGACAGAGATGTGGCCTGGTTTCCAGTACCAGTACCAGTACCAGTACCACCCCCACCCCTACCCCTACCATATCCATATCCCCATAATAGATAGTTGATGAACTAGGTAGTCTGCTCTAAAAAACTTACTCAAAACCAAATAAATCCCGACAAACCAGACATTAAATAGTTTTGGTATTCTTTTCGGTACCTTCCACGGTTGGGAATCCGATGCCATTCATAGGCAATTCACCAGAGCAGTGTCTATAAAGAGGTGAACTCAACCTCCACAATTCACTGCCTCCGCAAGCTACAGACGACACAAAAAGAGTTTGAAAACTCTTAATTAAATCCTAATTTTTAATGTTAACTGCGGTATTTTCATCTCTACGTTGAATATGTCCGCAGTTTTAATATTTATATACTCTATTCGCAAAGGAGTCAAATCTACTTTGCTTTTCAGTAGAAGGATCTGTAATTAGTTTTGTATAAGTAATAAAACAATACTTTTTCAAGTATTTCAAAAGTTAGAAGTTTAATTCGTAAGTTTACAACTAGGGAATCATTTAATTTTTCAATAAATTGAATATAAAAAAGTCATATAGGTTTATAAAACCTATGAATAAATTGAGGCTACAGTCATTGAGGCTATAATCATGTTAGATCAAATCATTCAATCTGATTTGCTTGAGGAATTATCCACAGAGCAAGAAGAACTTATATCTGGGGGACAATTACGCTCTAACGGCGGAGATGTCGCTTTTATCCCACCCCCACCCCCACCTCCACCTCCACCCCTACCCATACCCCTACCCATACCCATACCCCCTAGAGGTGGACGCGGAGGTAGACACGGATCTCGTAGATAGTTGGTGAACTAGGTTGCCCGCTCTGAAGAATTTACCTAAAACCAGATAAATCCCAACCAACCAAACAAACATTAAATAGTTTTGGTGTTGTCTTCAGTACTTTCCACTGTCGGGAATCAGATACTATTCACAGGCAATTCACCACAGCAGTTGCTACAACAGAGAAATCCCATTCAGAGGGAACAGGAAAAACTCATGTTTAAAAACATGAGATTGAAATAATGACACTGTTTTTTTTCGTGCCACTCTCCTTCAAAAAACATCTTTTTTTTGACTGAGCTTTAAACTCAGAACAAAAGTTTTTTGTTTTTTATCTGTTCCCTGTTCCCTTTTTTTTGTAACACACTGCATATGCAAGCTAAGATGCTAATGAACAAGAGTTTTAAAACTCTTAAATCTTCATTTTTAATGTTAACTGCGTCATTTTCACTTCGTATTTTGAACATGACCGCAGTTTTCACATTTATATACTTTATTAAACAGGGGGTTATTTTTTTGTTGCTGTTCACAACTATAACATAAACAAAATTTCCATCAAATTCATTAAGTGAGAGGAATAACCCGTATTTCTCACAAACAATGTAATCTCAATTTGTATAACCCCTATAGAGAATCGGTTTCAGGCATTTTTTACAAGGTTGATTTTTGATGCAGTATGAAACTCCAGAATCCAGATTTTATAAGGGTTTGAGAATTTTGGTGAGAAATCCGGGAATAATTAGACAAGCGAAAGATAGCAAGAGCGCAATATTAGTATTATTCTCTATTTTGCTTTTTAATAAAAAGTATTTCAAAGGTTAGAAATTCAATTCGTAAGTTTACAACTTGGGAATAATTTAATTTTTCAATAAATTGAATATAAAAAAGTCATATAGGCTTATAAAACCTATGGATAAATTGAGGCTACAGTCATTGAGGCTATGATCATGTTAAATCAAATCATTCAATCTGATTTGCTTGAGGAGTTATCCACAGAGCAGGAAGAACTTATATGTGGGGGACAATTCGGTTTTCCACCACCTTTCCCACCACCATGTCCACCTCCTCCATTGCCACCTTTTCCAGGCTGCGTACCTCTACCTTTACCCCTTCCCATACCCCCTGGAGGTGGACAGGGAGGTGGAAGCGGAACCCCACCATTCCCATCATACCCACCCACTCCCATACCTCCTGGAGGTGGACAGGGAGGTAGACGCAGACATCGTAGATAGTTGGTGAACTAGAACTCGCTCTGAAGAATTGACCCAAAACCAGATAAATCGCGACAAACCAAACATTAAATAGTTTTGGTGTTGTCTTCAGTACTTTTTACTGTCGGGAATCAGATACCATCCATAAGCGATTCACCACAGCAGTTGCTACAACAGACAAATCCCAGTAACATACTGCATATCCAAGCTAAGAGGCTAATCAATGAGAGTTCTAAAACTCTTAAATCCTCATTTTTAATGTAACTGTGGCATTTTCATTTCGTATATTGAAAATGACCGCAGTTTTTACATTTATATACTCTCTTAGAAAGGAGTTAAATCTTTTTTAAAACTGGTATTATGGTTTGTCAATCTGCAAGAATGCGATGTACAGTTTGTCTGTTTTTTCTATGATGTATGGGTAATTTACGTCATGGATAAAATCCCACACCCCCCTGATGTTCACAGTGAAAACCACGCTGTTGCCAAGCTTGTATATCTACATCTACCAGTTTTGTTACTTGTGAGCATTGGGGCTGAATAATTTGACTTAATACCGCCCAAAACAAACTACGAATCATATCTAAGACTGTTTTTATCCCAGATTCCCGATTACCAGGAATGCCAATTTCCCTAACTACTTCTGGTTCTACCCAAATTCCATGAGCGCCTAAGATAATCTGTGCCATCAATTTGGCTCGGAAAATATGCGTACCAGAAGTAATTAATTTTACTTTCCTTACCTTCCAATTTCGCAAAATTGGTATCCCATAATAAAAATTCTCAAAGGTGGAATTAGCGCAATTCTCTAACCAGACTTGTTCTAAGTCTGCTGCTTCCCGCTGAAAAATTAGCAAAATACAGGGATCTAGTGAACCATGAGAAATTAAGATCGGGATTCGGGGATACTGTTTTGCTAGTTGGGCTACATAAATTTCCCTGCGAATGCTGCCCCCAAGCACGAAAAAAGCATCTATCGGCTGTGAGGAGGCAGAAACTAAGGTTATAGTAGTGAAAGTCAACCAAATACCCAAGATCAAACACAAAGCAACAGCAATATTTTGTAACAACCGCCTGAATTTTCTCAATCTGTTCTTCAAGTAAATTGATGAATTGATGATAAATTTGTGCTTCATAACATAGAAAATAAAAGCTTTGTTGTCTAATATTGATAAATACTGCCATCAAGTCAACAAAGTGCTATCTTAGAAAAAGAATTTAGGGTGTAAAGATGCTGCTGTGACTAGTGTCACATTAATCCTGTGGTTGTTTTTACGGAAAAATAGAAAAATCCAAGAGATTATTCTTAATAAAAAGACAGTAATTTCCACATCATTTACAAGGAAAAAAATGATGAATTAAGCATAGCTGAAGATGAGGATATAAAAACTTAAAAATATCAGGAAAGCCTGATTGCTAAACTGTCAGTAACCCAACTATTCCATCTGAATATACATGAACCAATCTGCGAAACGTCACTCACCGCTCCAAGTAGCCTTGATTGGTGGAGCGATCGCTACTACTGCTACTCTATCTGTATTTGCTCAAGCTTGGACGAGGTGCGTTCACGCGGCTCTACAAGATAGTCCCAAGGCGTTAGTTGACCAGGTATGGCAACTGGTGAATCGTGAATATGTTGATGGCAAATTTAATCAACAAGATTGGCTAGCAACTAGGCAGAGCCTGTTAAATAAAGACTATACTTCCAATGAACAAGCTTATGTAGCCATCCGCGAAGCCCTGCAAAAACTGGGAGATCCCTACACGCGGTTTATGGACCCCAAACAATTTGAAACCCTGACTAGTCAAACATCAGGGGAAGTTTCGGGAATTGGTATTCGCATGGAAGTTAACGAAAAAACCAAGCGATTGACCGTTGTTGAAGCTATAGAAAATTCTCCTGCACTCAAAGCAGGGATAAAATCAGGCGATGAGATTTTGGCAATTGACGGTAAACCAACTCTCAAGATGAAGGTAGATGATGCATCTAACCTGATTCGAGGGAAAGCTGGTACTGCTATCACCTTACGGCTGGGAAGAACGGGAAAAAATGAATTTGATTTGAAGCTGACAAGGGCAACTATAGAAGTCCCCACAGTGCGTTATACCCTCAAACAAGAAGGTGGTCGTCGGGTTGGCTATATTCGTTTAAGAGAGTTTAGCGCCCATGCAGCTGATCAAATGCGTCGGGCTATTCGTGACTTGAACGGTCAAAAAGTCGATTCCTATGTTTTGGATTTGCGAGGAAATCCTGGTGGTTTGTTGCAAGCAAGCATAGAAATTGCGCGGATGTGGTATGACAATGGTGCAATTGTCAAGACTGTAGACCGTGTGGGAGGTAGCGAAGAAACTAAAGCCAATCGTACAGCCTTGACAAATCGACCTTTAGCCGTGTTAGTAGACGGTAATTCTGCTAGTGCCAGTGAGATTCTCACCGGCGCACTCAAGGATAATAAACGGGCGGTTGTTGTTGGTAGTCAAACCTTCGGTAAAGCTTTGGTGCAATCAGTCCATGAACTGACAAATGGTTCTGGGTTAGCAGTTACCATTGCTCACTACTACACTCCTAAAGGTACAGATATTAACCATAAGGGGATTACTCCTGATATTCAACTAGATTTGACAGAAGCACAAGAGCGTCAGTTGGCTTCTAATCCAGATTTAATCGGGACTTTGAGCGATCCACAATATGCCCGTGCGATCGCAGTTCTGTCTAATAGCAAATTTGCTCAACCCCTTGTAATTCCTAACTCACAGCCACTGAGCGTTCGTGCCGAAGACTTGAAATTTTAAGCTTCGTTGTTAGATGTTCATGTATTTCTGTGATTAATTTCCTCCCACTCTGGCAATGCAGGGTGGGATTTATTTTGCAGGAGGCAGAAGAAAGAAGGTGGTATATATTTATTGATATCAGCCAGAAAAATTCAGATTTATGAGTCATCAGCCAGTTGAGGCAAATACCAGCCAAAGCTTACTCCCAAAGGTTTCGGTGGTAATACCTATTTATAATGGTGAGGCAGATTTACCAGACTTGCTTAATTGTCTGTTGTCGCAAAATTATCCCCAAGGCCAAGTAGAGTATTTGCTAGTGGATAATAATAGTAGCGATCGCACTCTCTCCATTATCAAAGCAACTGCTGAAAATTCCCCCATCACTATCCTGCCCTTAAGTGAAAACAAAATTCAAAGTTCTTACGCCGCACGCAACACAGGTATCAGAACCGCCGTAGGTGAAATCATCGCTTTTACCGATGCAGATTGTCGTCCCCAACCCCAATGGCTAAATTCATTAATTCAGCCTTTCATTAACCCAGAAATCGTAATTGTCGCTGGTGAAATTTTGGCACTACCAGGTAAAAGCCTGCTTGAACAACACGCAGACAAGCAAGAAACCTTATCTCAAAAACATACCCTAGCCCATAAATTTTGTCCTTATGGTCAAACTGCAAATTTAGCAATTCGTCGCCATCTCTTCACCACAGCAGGTTTATTTCGTCCCTATCTCACCACTGGTGGAGATGCAGATATTTGTTGGCGTATTCTCAAAGCTAATCTTGGCCGTTTAGAATTTGCTCCAGAAGCCATTGTCCAACACCGTCACCGATTGACAATAAAAGAATTAGCTAGTCAATGGCAACGTTACGGACGTTCTAATCGCTATTTACATGAACTACATGGCGTAGACTTGATGCGTGAAATGGCACCCCAAGACTACGGTTATCGTCTACTACGTTGGTTACTCAAAGAAGTACCAAAGGAAAGTTTCAACAACATCATTGGTAAAGCCAGTCTTGTAGATTTGTTAGAAACTCCCATTGGTTTATTTACCGCTAGAGCGCGTTCTCAGGGGCAAAGAAAGGCAAAGTTGCCAGAAAATGCCAAAATGATTGAATGGTTGTGATACTCTCCGACTCAAAGGTTTGGAGATGCTGAAAAAATCCGATCAACCACCACAAAAATCATCTAATCTCACATCCTTCCAAATCTCAGAAACCTGCCACCCTGTGTTGCCAATAGAGTAAACTACCGGATTATCTCGCAAAGGTATATATTGAGGTCCTTGATTTTCTTCACTTGTGAATGCTGTTTCATCAATTAATGCTTCTGGAGAATACAGAGATTCCTTTTGCAGATTTTGCTCTTCTTCCTCCATATTCTTGATTTTATCGAGAAGGAGTTTTTCGGATTTTTTAATCAGTTTCATAGTTTCTGTATTTAAAATTTTGACAAGTGGACATTAAAGGAAAAAAATTTCCAGACTGATTTTAAGCCAGACCAATATAGTCTTTCAATAACAGTCAGAAAGATCAGCAAAAAGCTCGTATGAAATAGAGTTGTAAAAAACTACCTGCGGAAAACTAGGATACAACAAATTTACAGAAAATACGAGTGGTCTAGTCAAAAATTTATTGATGGTGAGGCTTAAACCCTTTCCTATCCTGCTTCCTGCCTTAAATTACATCCCCAACATTGAAAGTTTTCCCAGCTACTGTTACTTGGTCGTTAGGCTCTAATTTTCGCCCGCGTCGGGTTTCAATTGTGCCATTGACTTTGATCTCGCCATCAATAATCATCAATTTGGCTTGTCCTCCCGTTGCGGTGATACCCACTAACTTTAAAAACTGGTCTAGCTTAATCATGTTAAAACTGGTTGAGAATAAATAATTGTCATTGCTTTTTTACTTTTAAAAAAGGCAATGGGCTACGCCGCATCAGAGGCGATCGCAGATTATTCTATCTTAAATACCTTATTTTTCGTTCTTACTTACGGAATATTGCCTGAGAAAGGTTAGTAAGGTGCGTTAAATGCGGAAAATTGCTTGATTGTTACCGAATTATAGAGTTTGATATACCTTAAAAGACGCTTACTATCAAGCTAAAAATACCAACTTAAATTATCTCTTTTTCTTAACTCCGCGATAAAATTCTCTAGCACAATAACGCACTTAATACCCATGCAAATAGACTGGAAAACTGTCAAAACCTACGAAGATATCCTGTATCAAAAAACCGACGGCATCGCTAAAATCACCATCAACCGTCCCCATAAACGTAATGCTTTTCGCCCTAAGACAGTTTTTGAACTATACGAAGCTTTTTGTGATGCCCGTGAAGATACCAACATTGGTGTAGTTCTATTTATGGGTGCAGGCCCCCACACTGATGGTAAATATGCTTTCTGTTCTGGTGGTGATCAAAGTGTACGCGGACAAGCTGGTTATGTTGATGATGCAGGTATTCCCCGTTTAAACGTTTTGGACTTGCAACGTCTCATTCGTTCCATGCCAAAAGTAGTAATCGCGTTAGTTGCTGGATATGCCATTGGTGGTGGTCACGTTTTACATTTAATTTGTGACCTCACAATTGCAGCCGATAATGCCATTTTTGGACAAACAGGCCCCAAAGTTGGCAGTTTTGATGGTGGTTTTGGTGCGAGTTACCTAGCACGGATAGTAGGACAAAAAAAAGCACGAGAAATTTGGTATCTTTGTCGTCAATATAATGCCGAACAAGCTTTAGAAATGGGTTTAGTTAATACTGTCGTCCCCATAGAACAACTAGAAGCTGAAGGTATACAATGGGCGCAAGAAATATTAGAAAAAAGCCCTATTGCCATTCGTTGTCTCAAAGCTGCATTTAATGCCGATTGTGATGGACAAGCTGGTTTACAAGAACTAGCTGGTAATGCCACCCTACTCTATTACATGACAGAGGAAGGATCTGAAGGAAAACAAGCCTTTCTCGAAAAACGTCCCCCGAATTTTCGGGAATTTCCTTGGTTACCTTAATTAAAATAAGGGCAAAATCGCATCTTGCTGACAGGTGCGATTTTTGAAAAGTAAAAATTGGCAAAACTTAAAATTTTAAAGTCAAATTTTATTTTGAACAAAGAAAAAATTGATTACAGTAATTACAGTAAATAAGGGCAACTAAATTAGGATTGCTGTCGTCTTGACCTCTTGTGGCGAGGAAACTGGTGTTTCTTCCACAGGAGCAAGTGCTAGAATTTCTAAATCTGAATTTAAGTTTTGAGCAACAGGTAAAACTGGTTTTGCTACTGGTAAACTCCAAGAATCTTCTAAAGTTTCCCAAGGAGGTGCAAAGGCTGGTAGTGCTAAATTACACGCTTTCCAAGTACTTTGCACTGGTGCGCCCAATTTCTGACACATTCCACCACGACGACCCTCTGGTTGGTAATGACGGCAATATCGACAGGCAGATGTTAAATGGTTATTAGGTTTCATTTGGGTTCATCTTTAGTGCCGTTTAGGGCTGGTTATCACACTTAAATATTTTCCTTCTATGACAAAATAGGTATAAGAGCCAAAAAGGTATTATTTTATCTGGGTTCTAGCTATTTTTATTAAAAAATAAACTTTAGGATGTCTTTAGAATCTTGTTATATATGTAAATAATTACTAGAGTGGTTACATACTTGTTTTTGGCTAAAACGCATTGGGGATCAAAGTTAAAAGTTTAGCTTTAGATTTAGCCAGGGTTTGAAACTATTCCTTCACACACTCTTAAATCACACTTTAGGAGGATAATTCATCAGTTTCATCGCTCAAGGTTGGATATGATAGCAGATAATTTTCTAATATCTAAAAAAAACTCCTGACTCCTGCCCCCCTTCGACTTCGCGGTAGTTGAGCGTTCACGTAGTGTGTCGAAGACAAGTCGAAACTCAGGGCAAGCCTGCCCCCTGCCTCCTCTCTTAGCACTGTTTAGCAGCACAGGGAGAACAAACAAGCCAACGCTGAAGTTCACCGGGTGGGGTAGGACATTGACACTGGGGACAAAGGGGTAAATTGTGCGATCGCTCTTGCATCGCCCTAGCCCAACCAGCAAAAGCAGTCTGAGCATCATCAACAGATTTTCTAACTTCAGGTTCAGAACCACTCTTAGCACCGAGGTAACTAGGATGTTCTGGTGGTGAAACCGTTGGAGGTTGATTTCCTTTTAATGGCGTAAGCTTCCACTCAGCAGTGGAGAACCGAACATCCATCAAAGGCGCAGGTAACTTTTTATTTAACTTTACAAGTATGGCATTGCGTCCAAAAGTCAAATTTTGCGCCCAAGCAGCACTAGAAGTTGCTACCCACAAAACATCTCGCTGAATTGACACAGGACGAGTTTGAGCCGCAACCTTAGCACCAACAACTTCTACCCAAAACTTAAGCACGTATTGAAATGGTTGTTCTTGCCATTTGGCTTTCTGTTCCAGAATGCCTAAAATATCATTAACAGATTTGAATGACATCTTTTATCCAAACAAAGCAAAAATTGAGCTTGGTATAGAATCTAATAGAATTTAATAAAATTCTAATAAAATTCATCCAGCAGTATTAGGTTTGAGGCATCATGGCAATGAGTCAAAATCCCATAATCGATTCTGGCACTCAACCGCCTAACCAGTCTGGCTTAAAGCCAGTACTAGCCACAGCACTGGCGAGTTTAGAAGTGCAACTAGATCAAGAGTTAACTCGATACCGACGCACACGCAGTGGATTTCGTCCGCCAAAACAAGTTGGTGTAGAGACTTACATGAGTAATCAACCCCAACAAAATGGCATGACTGCAACACTGGGAAAAACTCAGTCAGCAGCAGAAGTTAACACTAACCCAATTCCTCAGCAAAGCCCATCCCCAGAGATAGACAAACAGGAAGAAATTGATCATTTCCATCTGTCTTCTAGCCAAGAGTCTAGCAAAACAGAAACTCCAGCAGATCCAAAATCCATCAGCAGCATAGTACCGACAAAGGTTAAGGCTTCTGAAAATCAAGCACTCCTCCCAGCGGAGGATACTTCTAAACAGCCAGATGACTATTTAGAATCTAGTGAAGCACTGCTACGGAGTTTGACTGAAGAACAACCACAAACCAAGAAATCAAGTAATTCTAGTGACAGCTTGCTATCACCTTTGGGTATTGGTTCTATGCTGCTACTCCTATTGGCTAGTCTGACTTTAGGTTATGTGGTATTCAATCCCAAAACTTTACCGCAATTGAATTTAAGTAAATTATTTAACGTTACTTCTTCATCAAATACTGTAAATACTGAAATAACTGAGAGTAATGCCCCACCAACAGCAGTACCAGAAATTACGCCGATACCCAAATATCCTAATTTGGCTACTCGTGAATTTCCAGAAGTGAAAGATCCTAATGATGTAGTGGGTTTGAAACCTAAAGTCCAACCAACTCCGACACTAATACCTCAACCTATCGCCGTCCAAACCCCAAAAAATCCAGTAGTTCCCCTAACTTCAGTCCCCCCCATCACCCCAATACCTCAGCCTCAGTCAACGGCAATCTCACCAACGCTAAATGAAGAAATCAAACCGTCATCAGATGGGTTCTATTATGTAGTGATTGATAATCAAGGCGCTGGTGCTTTAACTGCTGCGCGGCAAGTAGTTCCTGATGCCTATTTATCCCCTAACCAAAAGTATATTTATCTGGGTGCGTTGAAGACTAAAGAGGAAGTAAAACTCAGGTTGCAACAACTAAAAGCAAAGGGAATTAAAGCTAGTGTACAGAAGTAGGCAGGGAGCAGAGAGCAGGGAGCAGGGAGAGGGGGCAAAAAAAAGATCAATACTCTTTCTCTTCTTCCTCATCCTCATCCGCCCTATCTCCCCAGTCCCCAATCCCCCCTAATGGAGCATAGCCAAGATGGAAGTGATGAAGCGTATTCTGCGGGTAATTCGTTCTAATCTCAATGATTTGGTGAACGGTGCTGAAGATCCAGAAAAAGTGATGGAGAGAGCTTTTCTGGAGATGCAGGAAAATTTGGTGCAATTGCGGCAAGGGGTTGCTTGTGCGATCGCAACTCAAAAACGCACTGAGCGTCAAGCGATCGCAGCTCAATCCAAAGTAGAAGAATGGTATCGTCTCGCCCAACTAGCTCTGCAACAAGGTAATGAACCTCTAGCACGGGAAGCTCTCACCAAACGCCAAGCTTACCAAGAAACTAGTACTTCTCTTTCTATGCAAATGGATCAGCAACAAGTAGTTGTGGGGAAGCTGAAACAGGATATGCGGACACTGGAATCGAAAATTGTGGAGGTAAAAACCAAAAAAGATATGTACATTGCTCGCGCTCGTTCTGCCCAGGCATCTTATAAACTTCAGGAAATGCTAAGTGGAGTTTCTGCCACAACTAGTTTGAGCGCTTGGGAACGAATGGAAGAAAAAGTTTTACAGATGGAAGCGCAAACAGAAGTAATTGCTCAACTTAGTAGTGATGATCTGGAAACAAGATTTGCTAAGTTGAAATCTAGTAATAACATTGATGCTGAACTGACAGCGATGAAAACTCAGATGTTAGGCGAGGTAGATCAAAAAACGCAGGCAGATGGGGAGATGGGGAGATGAGGAGATGGGGAGATGTGGAAGATATTCTCTTCACTACTGATACTGTAAAGTGGTGTAAGCCCTACTCCTGTAGGGACATATTGCTATACGCCCCTACAAAACAACTTACCTGACATTAAAGTAGCTGAATTATAGTGTCATGATTCAGAATGGAGAGAGGATACCAATCCCAACTGAAAAGATTAAATTTAAATAGGTAGCTATTAAACAATACAAAAGCTAACTTTCCAACAAAGCGCGTAAACCTCAACAGGAACAACAAACTTATGGGATTATTTGATCGTCTTAAAAGAGTAATTGGTTCTAATGTTAACGATCTGATCAGTAAAGCCGAAGATCCAGAAAAAATGCTAGAACAAGCCATCCTGGAAATGCAGGAAGACTTGGTACAGCTACGTCAAGGGGTGGCTCAAGCGATCGCAGCCCAAAAACGAACCGAGAAACAGTACAATGATGGGCAAAATGAAATCAACAAATGGCAACGCAACGCCCAACTAGCTCTGCAAAAAGGTGACGAAAACCTGGCACGTCAAGCTTTGGAGCGCAAAAAGACTTACACGGAAACTGGTACTGCACTCAAAGCCAGCCTTGATCAGCAAGTTACTCAGGTAGATAGCCTAAAGCGCAACTTAATCCAGTTAGAGAGCAAGATTTCGGAAGCTAAAACCAAGAAAGAAATGCTCAAAGCCCGGATTACTACCGCTAAAGCCCAAGAGCAACTGCAAGGTATGGTCAGTGGGATGAATACCAGTAGCGCCATGTCTGCTTTTGAGCGCATGGAAGAAAAGGTAATGATCCAGGAAGCCCGCGCTCAGTCTATGGGAGAGTTGGCAGGTGCAGATTTAGAAAGCCAATTTGCGCGTTTAGAATCTGGTAGTGATGTAGATGATGAATTAGCAGCCCTAAAAGCATCATTAGCACCTGCACCTGCACCTATAGCAGAATTACCTCCCTCTCAACCAACCAGTACTCCTAAACCTGTTGAAACTGCTGAACCAGTAGATTCTGAGTTGGAAGCTCTACGCAAGCAATTGGATCAAATGTAAAACGTTTGCAGACAAGAAACTTGAGAAAATCCCGCACCTCTTGGTTGTGGGATTTTGCTTCCTTGGTAATTGGTAAGTAGGTGGGCAGAATAAAACCAAACTGTGTAAAGAAAAGTCAACAAGGCTAAAACCCTTTTTCCCCCTGCTCCCTGCTCCCTGCCCCCTGCCTTATCCCAACGACAATTTTTAACGCCAACCTACTTAATTGGGTGATTAATCTCCCAATACCCCCGTTCCCTGTTCCCTCAGATTGGGATAAAGTGTTTTGTGTGTCAACTTTGATCAATGCCACCTAATGGAGACTTTTAATGAGTAAGGGTGTAATAACTATCACTGATGCTGACTTTGAAACAGAAGTGTTAAAAGCCGAGCAGCCTGTATTAGTTTACTTTTGGGCTTCCTGGTGTGGGCCTTGTCAATTGATGTCGCCAATGATTAACTTAGCTGCTAATACTTACAGCGATCGCTTGAAAATTGTGAAAATGGAAATAGACCCCAATCCTTTAACTGTCAAACAGTATCAGGTGGAAGGTGTCCCAGCGTTAAGGCTAATTAAAGATAGCAAACTCATAGAATCCACAGAAGGAGTAATTACCAAAGATAAATTACTCAGTCTTTTAGAACAGCATTTAAATAATAATTAGCAAATGATTCGTAATTCGTAATTCGTAATTCGTAATTCGTAATTGAAGAGGGTATGAGCCATCACCATAATCTTCGATTTGTTGGTCTGTAATCAGGGCTAATAATGATTATAATTACGGATTATAAATTATCAATTACGAATTATTTTGACTCATCAGCAACGACTAATGACTAAAATGCAATTTGCAAACCGGTTACAACCTCTACAATCTAATGTATTTGCTGATATGGACAGAGCCAAGGCTAGTGCTGTGGCTGCTGGACGAGAATTAATTGATTTATCTCTTGGTTCTTCCGATTTACCGGCGGAAAATCATGTCATTGAAGCGATCGCCAAATCTCTCTATGATCCCAGTACTCACGGTTATTTGCTGTTTCGGGGTACAAAAGGGTTTCGTCAAGCTGCGGCACAATGGTATGAACAAAAGTTTGGTATTAAAGTTGACCCAGAAACAGAAGTTTTACCTCTGATTGGTTCTCAGGAAGGAACTGCTCATTTACCTTTAGCAATTCTCAATCCCGGCGATTTTGCCCTATTATTAGACCCTGGTTATCCTTCCCATGTCGGAGGAGTTTATTTAGCTAGTGGGCAAATTTACACAATGCCATTAAAGGCAGAAAATAATTTTTTACCCGTGTTGACTGATATTCCCGCTTCAGTTTTGGCTCAGTCACGGATGATGGTATTAAGCTATCCCCATAATCCCACGAGTGCGATCGCACCTTTATCTTTCTTCAAAGAAGCCGTAGCTTTTTGTCAGCAAAATAATATCGTCCTAGTTCACGATTTCCCCTACGTAGATTTGGTCTTTACCGAGGAAGAAACTTTTAATCCAAAATCCTTGGTTCCCTCAATTTTGCAAGCTGATCCAGAAAAAAGCGTCTCTATTGAGTTCTTTACCCTGTCGAAGTCTTACAATATGGGTGGTTTCCGCATAGGTTATGCGATCGGTAATGCCGAACTAATTCAAGCTTTAAGGCAAGTAAAAGCCGCAGTTGACTTTAATCAGTATTTAGGAATTTTAAACGGTGCGATCGCCGCACTCACAGGAAATCAAGCTGGTGTCAAAGCTGCCGTTGATACCTTCCGTCAACGTCGTGACGCTTTCATTGATGCCTTACACCGCATTGGTTGGAACGTTCCCACACCCGAAGCAACAATGTACATTTGGGCAAAATTACCTGAACCTTGGAGTAACAATTCTATTGAATTCTGCACCGAGCTAGTTAAACAAACTGGTGTAGCTGCTTCCCCTGGTGCAGGTTTTGGCAAAGCTGGAGAAGGCTATGTTCGTTTTGCTTTGGTACAAGAGCCAGATGTTTTAGAAACTGCTGTAGAGAGAATTGCAGAGTTTCTGAAATAATTGTCAATTCAGACTTCTCTAGCTTCTCTAAGTAAATAAACGTAGAGAAATACGGTAATAATCCTCATATTTTTATTGAAAAAATACAGTAGCTTTATCAAATAAACTGCTAAATTCCTTTAGAGTATATTTGTGTGTTCCACTATTAAGTCGGCAATAGCTACTGCTTATTAGCAAACCTATTAGACATCTAGTGAAAATTAAATGTACGTTTCCTAGAACCCTTGTAGAGACGTTTCATTGAACGTCTCTACTTTTCCGGATATGTCTATTATTAACTCGGCTCAAAGATAGAAATAACCTTAAACTCGACTCTAAAAAAATGAAAAACTCTTTTGGGAAATTGTTAGTTGGTGCATCAATGGCGATTGGTTTGGGTGCTGTAGCAGTTACCCCAGCACAAGCTGGTACTCTCACTGGTGCTACTATTGGTGGAACAGCGGCAAGTGACTATTTTGTCTATGGTGTTTCAGGTAACAATACAGTTAAGATCAACAACCCCACAGCACAAGATTTACAAAATGCTCTCACTGGTAACGCTACCAGCCCTACTGGTAATATTGAATTACGTAAAAGCACTGAACAAGGAACTTTTACTGCAACTGATTTCACTAAAAATACCACTTTGTCAGGGCAAATTGGTGGTAAAGATATTACCCTCAGCAGCTTAACTTATGCAGACTGGTTTAGCACTGGCTCAGGAAATAGTACAGCCTATGGAGCAAATAATCTTGCTACTACTTGGTTTAATACGTTCTTAACTCAAGCGAATAAAGCTAACTATGTTGGGACAGTTCTAGGTAACCTAGCCTATAAAGCATTTTTTGATATCAAAGGTTTTCAACGCTCTAGCGACCCGAATATCTCCTACGTTAACCAAGATGATACAACTGGCTTGATTAAAATTGGGTTAGCAGGTCACTACAATTTAAAAGCTGCTTATTCTGCAACAGGTTCACCATTTGCTACATTTGCAAGTTTACTACCCGCTGGATTTCAAGCCAGTGAAGTTGTCAAGTACACCTATAATGGAGTCACTGACTATCTCTACAGCTTTACAGCTACCAATTCTGGGTTAGTTTCTAATGACGGGACTAACTCCCACAATGGTAATTATGAAGTCACTATTAATGGTGTACCTCCAGCGAAAACACCCGAACCGTCTGTAATGCTTGGTGTGCTTGGTGTTGCTGGTATTGTAGCTGCACAACGCCATCTGAAAAAAGTATCTGCTTAAAACGGAAATTTCAACATTATTAATCTAGAAAATAGAGGTGTAGGGGTTTAGCATTGCTAAACCCTTTGTATTGCAAACAATTATTGTGTATTCCCTAATTGCAGCAGCCAATTTCTTAGAAAAATTTCTTAAAATAAAGAAGGGTATATCTGTCAAATTACCTAACTTTAACCGTGACTTTATCTGCTCAAACACTACCACTAGTTAAAAATCCCGAAAGACTGGAAAACCGTCTTGGGGAAATTCCTGCTGAACCAGGGGTTTACTTGATGCGAGATGGAAGCGATCGCATAATATATATAGGTAAATCTCGCAAATTGCGATCGCGTGTCCGTTCCTATTTCCGGGACTCCACCAACAAGACGGAACGCATCAACACAATGGTCAAGCTGGTGACAGAAATTGAATTTATCGTCACCGACACCGAAGTTGAAGCTTTAGCACTAGAAGCCAATTTAATCAAACAGCACCAGCCATATTTTAACGTCTTACTCAAAGATGATAAAAAATATCCTTATCTCTGCATCACTTGGTCAGAAGACTATCCGCGTATTTTTATTACCCGCAAACGCCAATTAGGAAAAGCAAAAGATAAATACTACGGCCCTTATACAGATTCTGGTCTATTGCGCGAAATAGTCCACCTGTGTAAACGCATATTTCCCCTCAGACAAAGACCACAACCTTTATTTAAAGACCGTACTTGTTTAAATTATGATATTGGTCGCTGTCCTGGTGTTTGTCAAAAATTAGTTTCTACCGAAGAATATCGCAAAATTGTCCAAAAGGTAGCAATGGTATTCCAAGGGAGAAGTCAGGAACTAATTGATATTTTAACAGCACAAATGCAAACTGCGGCTGAAGAATTGAATTTTGAAACAGCAGCGCGAGTTCGTGATCAAATTACTGGCTTAAAGTCTCTGAACGCACAACAAAAAGTATCCTTACCTGATGATACTGTGTCACGAGATGCGATCGCATTGGCAGCAGATGATCAACACGCTTGTATTCAATTATTCCAAATTCGTGCAGGTCAATTGGTAGGAAGATTGGGGTTTGTAGCAGATGCACACGCTGAACCTGGGGCTATTTTACAACGAGTTTTAGAGGAACATTACCAAACTGCGGAAAGTGTAGAAATTCCAACAGAGATTTTAGTACAACATGAGTTAACCGACGGAGAAATTTTGACGGATATTTTAACTCAACGCAAAGGTAAAAAAGTGACAATTTTAGCTCCTTTGCGACAAACTAAGGCAGAATTAATCGAGATGGTAGAACGTAACGCCCAATATGAACTGCAAAGAATGCAAAAATTGGGAAATAGTAATCTCCAAGCTACCCAAGATTTAGCTGCTATTCTCGATTTACCCGATTTACCCCAACGCATTGAAGGTTATGATATTTCTCATATTCAAGGTTCTAATGCGGTAGCTTCTCAAGTCGTATTTATTGATGGTTTACCAGCCAAACAATATTACCGTCATTACAAAATCAAAAATCCTAATATTACTATTGGACACTCTGACGATTTTGCCAGTTTAGCAGAAGTTATTCAAAGACGATTTAGAAAATATATTGAAAATCCGAAATTATCACGGATAGATAATCCTGATTGGCCTGATTTAATTATGATTGATGGTGGTAAAGGTCAGTTATCTTCCGTTGTGGCTATTTTGCAAGAAATGCATTTACTTGCAGATTTACGGGTTGTGAGTTTAGCGAAAAAACGTGAAGAAATCTTTTTACCTGACTCATCTCAACCCTTAAAAACAGACGCTGAACAACCGGGGGTACAGTTGTTGCGACGCTTGCGGGATGAAGCACACAGGTTTGCGGTGAGTTTCCATCGTCAGCAAAGAAGTGATAAATTAAAGCGATCGCGTTTAGATGAAATTCCTGGTTTAGGACAACATCGTCAAAAGTTACTTTTAGCTCATTTTCGTTCTGTTGATTATATCCGTGAAGCTAATCCTGCACAACTCGCTGAGGTGTCGGGAATTGGAACTCATTTAGCGCAGGAGATTTACAATTATTTTCATCCATCTTGAGTAATTTAACTTTATTTTTGCATTAATCATCAATCATTAATCTACCTAAAATTTCATTCCATTTCTCTTTGTGAATTTTTTGAAGTTCAGTATCTGATTCTATTAATTTAGAATAAAGCTCAATAAAATCAGTAATAGACATGATTAACCTTAAATAATATTTGATTGTGGGTATAATTCCATTAACAATTAATTGACATCCATGTTCTAATGCCATTTCTTTAATAACTTCATTAATTTGAGCAGCTTCCGATTTTTTAACATCTTTTGAAGCAAGGATATAATATCTGCCAGGATTGTATTTCAGAATCTTCTCTTTAGCACGATAAACAATTTGCAAAGTTATTTCTTGTCCATGTTTTATTTCTACTGCTTCAACAAGATGATTATTTTTATCAAAAATCTCATGTAATTCATTATAAATTTGTAACAATTTTTCTTTATGATTCATGTTGTTAAACACTGGACTTTATAATTAAATGTGTGGTTTTAGAAGATATTCAGCCTTGAAATTGATAATTTCAGGTTGCATTTTTATATCAGAAAAAACTTGTTTTTTGATTTGATTAGCAAGTTCATACATAACTGGTATAGATACAGAATTACCTATTTGTTTATAACATTCTGCTAAATTATTGTGAGTTTTGAAATTATCAGGAAAACCCATAATTCTATAACACTCTCGCAGCGTTAATTTACGAACTGCATTTTCTTCTGGGATATAAATAAAAAATCTACCTGAAGTTTCTTGAGAAGGTATTGTTGGATGTACTCCTTCTATAGAATAGATTCGATTAGGCTGATGATGAACCCTTGATAAATGTTCTGTGTTTGGCCTCACACCTGTTTTCCAGATATTTTTATTACGATATCCTACAAAAATCAAACCAGATAGTTGTTCTTTTGGATTATCTATCATTGTGTATTCTTGGGGATTTAAATATTCAAATTCTCCAGAACTATACAAAAATTCTCTTAGCTTGGGAAATGGATGAGTTTTCTTGAGAAGCTTAAAATCGAATTTTTTGTCTTTTGTGGCAACAAATACTACTCGTTCTCTATTTTGTGGTAATCCAAAATCTTTAGAATTAAGTATCTCATAATTAACTATATAACCTATATCTTCCAAAGAATATAATATTACTTCTAATGTTTTACCTTGATCATGATGTAATATATGTTTAACATTTTCCAGTATAACTACAGGAGGTTTTATATATTCAATGATTTCACATATATGAAAAAATAAAGTTCCTCTAGTATCATGAAAGCCTTTTTTTCTGCCACAAATACTAAAAGGTTGACAAGGGAAACCAGCCGTTAAAACATCGAAATAAGGTAGATTTTTAAAATCAATTTTTCTGATATCGTCTTCGGGAATTTCTCCAAAATTATTAAAATAGACTTTTTGGCAAGCTTCATTGATTTCACATGAATATACACAGTCATATCCTGCTTTTTCAAAGCCTAATCTAAAACCTCCAATACCTGCGAAGAGATCAGCAAATTTGAGTTTAAATTTTTCCATAAAAAATTAGTCAAGTAGTATCTGATACAAAGAGATTAAAGATTATAGCAAAGTTTAGGACAACATCTTCAAAAGTTGAGATCATGTGGTATGTTTATCCACTAAGTTTCAGAAGCTACAATAATCCTCAACAGCGCTGAATTAATTCCATTTTGGTGAGATACTCACCGGATACCAAATCTTAATTAAATATAAAAATACAAATTTTGTGACTTAAACTACAGTTTTTCTCAGTCTGTAGCGCTTGAATACAAAGACACACTATTTTGAAACAAGAGGGAAAATAAGGCTGTCTCAAAGATTTATAGTCAGGGATCACCAATAACCTCAGAAGAAATCACAGCAAAAGTAAATTTCTATATCTAAAGTGTGAGGGCGATGAAGTATAAAGGTTAGGATAATGACTAAGAATATCAAATTTTTTTCTGTTAAAGTTTTTTAAGAAAAGTTAGCCAATTTGGCGACTTAAATATTTACCCGCTAGAGTTACAGTTTTTGCAAATTTTTCCAAAATTTTATTAAATCCAGGGGTTTTAAAATGCAAGTATTACAAAAAATTCACTGCCCAAATTGCGGCAGTGCAGCTGAACGTCACTACATTGCTGAGAGTCAAATCACACGGACACAATGCCCAAGTTGTGATTACTTGATGATCACCTGCACTCGCACGGGTAAAGTCATTGAGGCTTATGCCCCAGGTATTTACGCCAAAAGGTAAACGATTGGGGACACTTGCCAAAGGCACGGCTAAAAGCCTACGACAAGCTCAGTGCATCGCTGGGGACTGGAGACTGGGAACTGGTTAATAATTTGAAATTACGAATTACGAATTACGAATTACCTTTTACTTGTTCTCAATTGTCCACAAGCTGCGTCAGCTTCTAAACCACGGGAGTAACGGACACTAACAGCGGTGTTTTGCTGTTGGAGAACGTTAACGAAGGCTTGAATACGATCGCGGTTTGGTCTTTTATAATCTACTTCCTCAATGGGGTTGTAAGGAATCAAATTCACATGACTTTGAAAACCCCGTAGACGTTTTGATAATTCCAAAGCGTGTTCTGGTAAGTCGTTTACCCCAGCGAGGAGGATATATTCAAAGGTAACTCTGCGTCCTGTGATTTCTACATATTCTCGACATTCATCCAATAAGTCTTCTATGGGGTAAGCTTTAGCACTGGGAATGAGTTGTTCCCGCAATGCTTGGTTAGGTGCGTGGAGACTGACAGCGAGGGTAATTTGGAAAAGGTGTTCGGCTAGTTGACGAATGCGATCGCGGATGCCTACAGTAGAAACTGTGAGCGATCGCGCTCCTATCCCCACATCTTGATTAATGGATTTAATCGCAGAGATGACATTTTCCGTATTTAACAACGGTTCACCCATCCCCATAAACACCACATTACTCACCCGTTGCTGAAAATCTTCTTGTACAGTTAATACTTGATCAACAATTTCCGCACAGCTAAGATTGCGTTTATAGCCTCCTTTACCTGTAGCACAGAAATCACAAGCCATCGGACAACCAACTTGTGTAGAAACGCATACCGTTAACCGCTTATCACTGGGGATACCAACAGTTTCGACAATTTCCCCATCTGCGAGTTTCAACAGATATTTTACAGTGTCATCCGGGGCAACAGAACGGTAATGTAGAGATGAGCGGCCAATGGGGACATCTGCAACTTGCTCGCGCCAACTTTTTGGAAACACAGAAATATCAGCGAGCGATCGCACTCCCTTATCATATATCCAATTATGCAATTGCTTACCCCGATAAGCAGGTTGTCCCTGCTGCTGAACCCAAGCAGTTAACTCCGCTACCGAAGCACCGAGAAGGGGGGGAACAAGTTCAGAATTTTCGGATGTGGGTAAACCTACTTGAGATACAAACGGTGTAGCAGACATAAAAAATTACTAATTGATGCAGGATCTCTATCCTACAACCCTCAAAATAATTCGTAATTCGTAATTCGTAATTCGTAATTCGTAATTCGTAATTCGTAATTCGTAATTCGTAATTAGAATCAGTGTGTTAGCGTAGTGTAACGCACTAGGAGCTTTAGATGGTGCGTTACTACAAATACTTAGATTTTTTCCAAATTCAAATCAGATTCTTTTATTAACCAAAGGTTGTGCTATTCCAACCCCACATTGAACCTTTTGCATCGGCAAATTCTATGTAAATTCGATTTTTAGGAACACCTAAAACTTGATTAATTTGCTGGCAAAAGTCCTGACTCATAGCGGAAGTTTGTTCAGGTTTCATTGTGCCAACACTCTTAATTTCAATATAGCAAACTGGGTCTGTAGTTCCGGCAAAAGTCATGGGTATTTCTGGTTCAAAAGCAGTCATCACATAAGATTCTGGTTTACCTGTATGTTTAGCTAACTTAGCTGAAAGACCTTTGAGCATTGACTCAATTTCACTCTTTTCCGGGGCAGATACAGAAGTTTGAACTTTAATTAATGGCATAATCAAAAATTTTAAATTGACAATTGCTAATACTAATTCTATGTCAGGTGACACTCACTACGGCTTAATCATTTGATTCTATAGGTAGGGGTTGAGCATTGCGCTTTACCCCTACCTATCTGGGTTTTTCGTAATCTTGCAAAAGTCCATGTCCCAACCGTGTTTAGTATACACAAAATATCAGTTACTTAAGACTCGGTACTCGGTACTCGGTACTAATGATGAGATGAACGAAACAAATGATTATGTTCAGGATGGTATAAACGAGAGCGACCTGTTACTGGTAAAAGTGCGGGGCTAATTACATAAAGTGTCGTTCTCAGTAATTGTTCTTTGTGGGTACAAGTTGCCATTTCGTCAAGAGGAACAACCAGGATTTTTTCATCAGGCCAACCAATGCGAAAGCAGATTGCTACTTGGGTTTGTGCTGGATAATGTTCTAGTAGTTTGGTTTGAGCATCAGCAACATGACGCGCACTCAAATATAAGCAAAGACTAGCTTGATGTGATGCTAAAGTAGCTAATTCTTCTGTCGCGGGGACTTCTGTCCGTCCACTGATGCGGGTGAGGATGATAGTTTGCACTAAACCAGGAACAGTTAATTCTACCTTCAGTTTAGCCGCAGCAGCTTGGAAAGCACTGATCCCAGGGATGACTTCAAAAGGTATGTTTGCCTCGGCTAAAAGCTGCATTTGCTCGTGGATAGCACTGTAAAGACTAGGATCACCGGAATGAAGACGAACCACAGATTTGTGCGATCGCACCCCTTCAATCATAATCGGCAAAATCTCTTCTAAAGTCTTATTTGCCGTCCGAATAATTTGGGCATCTTGACGACAAATATCTAAAATTTGTTCTGGTATTAAGGAATCAGCAAATAAAATTACATCAGCAGCAGCCAGAAGTTTTTGGGCTTTCACCGTCAATAAATCAGGATCTCCAGGCCCTGCTCCCACAATATACACCGCTGATTCTAAGGGATGTTGCATCACACTAGTGGAACTTAAATTATTCGTACATTCACTCATATAAACTCACACAACAATTCAGCAGCAAAAAAAATTTTGGCATTTGCATCAGAGCCTTTCCGGATTAACTTCCTTTGCCTAGTAGAGAGAAATGGTAGATGCACCCTGGTTAAGCCCTAGAGAGAACTCTGGGGCATTTTTTATTTTTAGTCATTGGCATTGGATTATTAACAATCTCCATCACCTTTAGAGGGGGAAACGACATCGGGTAAAGGGCGTTTAAGAAAATAAAGCCAGGCTAAACCAGCCAAACCAAAAGACATTCCTGTTAAACTGACTATTTGCGCTATTCTCAGCGGACCTAGCATCAAGCTATCTGTGCGTAAGCCTTCAATCCACAAGCGTCCTAAGCTGTAGGCTACCCAGTAAACTAGAAATAACGTCCCAACTTTTAGCCTTGGCTTGCTAGATAAAGCGCGAAAAAATAAAGTTAGCAGCAGTGCAAATACCATTAAATCCCACAAAGATTCGTAGAGAAACGTGGGATGGAAGTATTCAAAATTAGCCAAACTAGGGGGACGACGCTCAGGGGGAATATATAACTTCCAGGGTAAGTTCGTAGGGTCGCCAAAAGCTTCAGAATTGAAAAAATTTCCCCAACGTCCGATCGCTTGCCCTAAAATCAGCGAAGGCGCTACCAAATCAGTTAATTGCCAGAAAGATATCTTTTTGAGTTTGGCAAACATTAACGCCGCCGTTACACCGCCGATAATCGCTCCGTGAATGGCAATACCTCCTTGCCAAATCGCAATTATCCGTTCTGGATGCTGGGAATATTCTGACCATTGAAATAAAACGTAATATAGCCTGGCTGCGGGAATAGCTCCAATTACCAGCCAAATTGACAAATCGCTGATTAACTCCGGATCAACATGACGACGTTTTGCCAAATACTGGGAAAGGCTAACGCCAATTAACACAGATGAGGCGATTAACAAACCATACCAGCGGATAACTATTGGCCCTAGTTTTAACAGAATCGGTCCTGGAGAAGTAAATTGAAACCCTAAGGGCAAAGCAAAAAAATCCAGTTCCATGCAAAATTACCTAAAAGAGTTGATTGACTACTGCTACGTTCCCGACCTTAAACATCATAAGCTGGGTGGAAATCAATTCAAAATAGGAAATGGGTAATTGGTAATAGAACAATTAAAAATTAAAAAACTCCTGCACCGAAGAGGCAGAGGGGAAGGGGGCAGGGGGAATGCTCTTTCTCTTCTGCCGTGGGGCGGAACATGGGTATGTTCGCGGAGCGTCTCGTAGAGAAGCCCCGCCCTTGTAGGGCATTCTTACTGGGGCGGAGTAAAATGTCCGTTGCATTTTTCCCCCTTGCTCCCTGCTCCCTGCTCCCCTGCCTCTTCAGTCGCTATAATTACCTAAAGCCGTTTGATATATATGAATGATTGCTATTTATCCTGGGAGCTTCGACCCTATTACTTTAGGACACCTTGACCTTATTCAGAGGGGTAGTCGGCTGTTTGATGGGGTCATAGTGGCTGTATTGCGAAATCCTAACAAAATGCCGCTGTTTACAGTACAACAAAGAATAGACCAAATTCGTCTGACTACAAAACATTTACCTAATGTGGAAGTAGACAGCTTTGACGGTCTGACCGTTAATTATGCCCAAATGCGACAAGCACAAGTTTTGTTACGCGGCTTAAGAGCGGTTTCCGACTTTGAGATCGAGCTGCAAATGGCTCACACTAATAAAACACTTTCTACTCAGATTGAGACAGTTTTTCTGGCAACCTCGAATGAGTATAGTTTTTTAAGTAGTAGTGTGGTAAAAGAGATTGCAAAGTTTGGTGGCTCTGTCGATCATCTCGTTCCCCCACACATTGCCTTAGATATATACCAATGCTACAACCAAAACTCTCCCGCCCTGAATCTAATCACAACGGAAACAACCCCCCACCTCCAGAGCAGCCTACTGGACCAACAGGTGTAGACATTCAGCTAGAACTCAACCGGCTGGAGGATATTGTTCTTTCTGGTCTACAAATTCCGTTAGTAAGACGCACCCTAGTAGATGAAGATAAGCTACTAGAACAGCTTGATTTTGTGCGCGTTTCTTTACCGTCAGTGTTTCAGGAAGCTGCGGAACTCCTCCAACAAAAGGAGGAAATCATGATGGAAGCGGAAGAATATGGACAACAGGTTGTGGAATCAGCACAAGCCAAAAGAGCGCAAATTTTGGCTGAGAGCGATATTGTCAGACAAGCAGAACGGGAAGCTGAACAGTTGCGGCGAAAAGTGCAGCAAGAGTGTGATGCAATGATGCAAGATACTCTGGCGGAGATTGAGCAGAAACGACGTGCTTGTATGCAAGAATTGGAGGAAATGAGACAAAGTGCGATCGCACAAGCTCAAGAAATTGAAGACGGTGCTGATCAATATGCTGATAATGTCCTGGAAAATATCGAACAGGATCTTCAGGAAATGTTGCGAATTATTACTAATGGTCGTTTACAACTGCGAGGAGATATTCCCAAGCAGCGTAATTCACCCAATCCTAAAAAGAGATGATCATTTTTAATTCATAATTGTGGCAAAGTTGAAAATCATCTTGATGCCTTACCTTTTTTGGTATTGCATCCAATTTTTAAACGATATTTTAAACACAGCATACATAAAACCCTATCATTAACCAATCATGAATAATCCCCAACAACCGCGAGAATACGATGCTGTGCTTGGTGATAATAGTCCATCACTAGAAGGAGCAGCGGTTTTAGGTGGTATTGAAGGCGTGAAATTACGGTTGCAAAATCCAGATTTAAAAGTGAGAATTGCTACAATTAAAAAAGCCTTGAATTATGGAGAGCAGAGTTTAGATTTAGTAATTGAAGCTTTGAATGATGAATCTGTAGAAGTAAAAATACAAGCTTATTTATTATTAAATAATCGAATAGAATTAAAAGCTAGACAAGCGTTATTAAAATTTAATCCACAAGGTTTTAAACTAGAACAAATTGAAGTAGTAACAGTTAACAACTTTGGGACAATTATTCAGCGTCAGCAACATATAGCTAGATATTTTATAGAAGATTTAGGCAATGGTGTTAACCTGGAAATGGCTGCAATTCCTGCTGGTAGTTTTATGATGGGTTCACCAAAAGATGAACTACAAAGAACAGATTCTGAATATATTCAACATCAAGTTTCTATTCAAGCGTTTTATATAGGAAAATATACTGTTACTCAAGAGCAATGGGAAAGAGTAGCAGAATTACCAAATATCGATATAGACCTTAACCCCAGACCTTCAGGCTTTTCAGGAAAAAAAAGACCAGTAGAATGTGTATCATGGCTTGATGCACAGGAATTTTGTGCTAGGCTAAGTAAATATACAGATAAAAAATATCGTTTACCCACCGAAGCAGAATGGGAATATGCCTGTAAAGCCGGAACAAATACACCTTTTTATTTTGGTGAAACCATAACCACAGACTTGGTAAATTACTGTGGGAAATATATGTATAACAACACTTGTACTGGAGGAGTGGATAGAAAAGAAACCACCGATGTAGGAAATTTTCTTCCTAACGCTTTTGGTTTATATGATATGCACGGTAATATCTGGGAATGGTGTGAAGATGCTTGGACTGATGACTATAAAAGTATGCCCAAAGATGAGAGTACTTACGTTGATAATAGCAACTTGATTGATCAAAGCAATTTTAAATTAGCGCGTGGTGGTTCTTGGTATGGCCTCCCTAGTTGTTGCTGTTCTGCGTTTCGTAACTACGGCAGACTTTACAGTAGATTCTACTTCAACGGATTTCGTTTAGTGGTTTCCGCTGAGAGAACTCTTTAGTTTTTCCCTTACCTTACAGCAATCAATTTTTTACATAAAAATGGCATTAAGTTAACATAGTTTAATATGCATATATACTTTTTTAATACAGCATACATAAAATCCAACTATTAACCAATATGAATAATCCGCAACAACCGAAAGAATACGATGCTGTGCTTGGTGGTAATCGTCCATCACTAGAAGGTGCAGCCGTTTTAGGTGGTATTGAAGGCGTAAAATTACGGTTGCAAAATCCAGATTTAAAAGTGAGAATTGCTGCAATCAAAGAAGCATTCAATTATGGAGAACAGGGTTTAGATTTAGTGATTGCAGGTTTAAAGGATGAATCTTGGGATATTCAAAATGCAGCTTATTCGTTGTTAAATTCTCGGACAGAAGCGAGTGTAAAAAAAGCTTTAATAATATTCGACCAAGTAACGTTAAAATCATCCGTAGGAATGGACTACAGAGAACTAAGGAACTTGCTTGGTGCTGGTAGCTGGAAAGAAGCTAATGACGAAACCAGACGGGTAATGTTAACTATTACGAAACAAGAAAAATATATCGACTCAGAAGATATTTACAACTTTCCCTGTGAAGACCTCCGCACCATTGACCAGTTGTGGGTAAAATATAGTGATGGCCGTTTTGGGTTTTCAGTCCAGAAGCAGATTTATCAAAGTTTGGCTGGAATGATGATTGGAGACTTCACATACTGGCTTAAGTTTGCTGATCAGATAGGATGGATGAAAGGAAACTCTAGCCACCCTAGAAATAAGGAATTTAAAAAAGAGAATGATATTACTTTTGATTTGACAGCATTAAGAGGACATCTACCGTATTCTAAAGAATATCTCCGTTATTTTCTGTTATTTAATGGTGAATCGACTGAAGCTTGGGAGAAAAAAGGGAAGGGTCTCGCGATCTTCTATCGTGTCAAGACTTGTGGACTGTAGTTATGTCTGTTATTTAGGCTTATAGATTGATAACTAATCATCTGCCATTTTACCTAACTAAATTTTCTAGTTTATCTTCTAAGAAGATGGCTAGATTAAAATTACCTAAACAAAGCTGTTTTTAGTAATATCTGAGGATGAATTGAAAATGAACCAAGATGAAATAGATGCTAAAATAGCTCAAGTAGTAGCTAATATAGATCGCAGATTGGCAAGTGAAAGTATATCTGTTTTTGACAGAGTTGATATTGTAAAGAGGGAAATATGCCGTGCGCTTAATATCAATATTGATTGTTTTGATTTAGATACAAATACTATGTTATTGTTGGTAAATATTGATATTTGGTATGAAGGAAATTATAAAATTAGAACAAATGTCAGCAATTTTTTCCAAGAAAAACCATTTTTTATTCAAGGAGACATTTATTGGATTTGTGTGCAGAAAATAACAGGTGAATATTATAATATTCGTAATGGTACAAATTTACCAGAGATTGTAATAAAAGATTTAACAGAACAAGAACGTAAATTTTTACAAGAGGAATTTAAAAGAGCAAAAATACAATGGATAGCTATAAAAAATCTACAATCTGTTATTCGTTGGCGAGATGAAATAAGAAAAAGTGAAAATGATTTTTTCGGTCTTCAAGAAAATATTTTTTACTTAGCTGCTGAAACAATAAAATTTCTTTCTCTTGCTATTGAGGATTTGAATCTTGCTATTCTTACTTTAAAAAATACCAGCACCAGTAATTATCAATTCATAATTTTTCCCCTTTCACAAGCAATTGAAAAGCTATTAAAAGCTTGTGTTATTTCAGAAAATTCAATGCTGGGTCAAGAAATTAAAGACTTACTAAAAATTTTAAGAGGTAACGAATATGGACACAATTTATTAAAAATAGTTCAACATTACAGGCAAGCTCTTCCTTTTTCTGAAAACATAGAATCAGAGATACAAAAATATTCTTTTTTCCATAACAATGCTAAGTCTAGATATGATATTATGACTGTCTCTTCAGAGCAAGAAGTAGGTATGATAGACGCTGCATTGAATATTTTTCAATTAATAAGCGAAAAACTTTATATGCCTTTAGAGGAAGCTATGTATGGTCATGAATATTCTTCGGAAATATCAGAATATTATGATCAATTAGAGGATGATAATTATGATTTTGATTAATACAGTTAAAATAATTATGTGCCATTTTCTTTCATGAATTACTTAAGGAACTACAACTATTACCTATATAAATTAAAAACCCAATAAATTAACAACTACCTCCTATTCCTACAAATGAATAACCCCCATCAACAACTACTCCAACAAATAGATTTAATGCTTCGCGCCCGCTATCCACTGCTGTATATAGTCGGAGTCGAAGAAGAACCAATAGAACAAGTCCTCCAACAACTCACCCAAATATCTCAGACACCACGACAGCTATTATTATGGGATATAGTCACCGGGTGGGATGACAACGGAAGTGATAAAAGTTCAGTCATGGGTGCATTATCAAGAATTACCAAAGCCCCAGAAAATACAACCACAATATTTGTATTGAGAGACATACATTTTATCCTCAAAAACCCAGAAACAGAAAAAAATGCTCCCGTAATTCGGGCTATTAAAAACCTAACTCGACAACTCAAACGCACACGCCAAACCCTCATCCTCACCAGTCATATATTAACCATACCTCCAGAACTGCAAGAAGAAGTCACAGTCATTGATTTTCCTTTACCCAACATCCAAGAAATTGATTATTTAATTCATCAATTAATAGTCCCCGAAAAACTTAACTTAAATGGACTAGGAAAAGAACAATTAATCAAAGCCTGTCAAGGATTAAGTCGCGCCAGAATTAGAAGAGTTTTAGCCGCAGCTTTAGCAGCAAAAGGACAAGTCAACGAAGCAGATATTGATAGAGTTTTAGAAGAGAAAAAACAAGCAGTTCGCCAAACCGGAATATTAGAATTTTACACCGCCAATGAATCATTAAAAAACGTCGGTGGCTTAGAAAATCTCAAACAGTGGGTGCGAATGCGTCAAGATGCTTTTACCGAAGAAGCGCGATGCTATGGAATACCCAACCCCAAAGGAGTTCTCTTAGTAGGAATCCAAGGAACAGGTAAATCATTATCAGCCAAAACTATCGCCCATGAATGGCGTTTACCATTGTTACGTTTAGACGTGGGGAGATTATTTGGGGGAATAGTCGGAGAAAGCGAAAATCGCATTCGCCAAATGATTCAATTAGCAGAAGCAATTTCACCCTGTGTATTATGGATGGATGAAATAGATAAGGCATTTGGTAATATTAATAGTGGTGTTGATGGTGACTCTGGCACATCGCGCCGTGTATTTGGGACATTAATTACCTGGATGCAAGAAAAAACCAGTCCGGTGTTTATGGTAGCTACTGCTAATAATGTGCAAATACTCCCTGCTGAACTATTAAGAAAAGGGCGATTTGATGAAATATTCTTTTTAAATTTACCTACGGAAAAAGAACGCCATGATATTTTTAAAGTCCACCTGCAAAAAATCCGTCCTTCCCGACTGAGAGAGTTTGATTTACAGCGACTCGCAAAAAATAGCGAAAACTTTAGCGGTGCAGAAATTCAACAAGTAATTATTGATGGAATGCACCGCGCTTTTGGTAGTTTAATTGATGGAAATAGGCGGGATTTTAACACGGAGGATATTTTAGCTGCGGTATCAGAAACTGTTCCTTTATCAGCCATAGCTAAGGAACAAATTACCAGTTTAAAACGCTGGGCGGCGGAAGCTGGCGCAAGAACGGGTTCTATTGATACGCTATTAATTGAGGAGCTAAAAGTTTATTCTCAGCAGCAAGGTTTGGGTCATTTGGCAGTAGATTAAATAATTCGTAATAGTGCTTATAGCAGGCTACGTCAATGTAATTCGTAATTATTTTTTTTATATACAGGAGTTGATTTTTTTATGTCTCATTTTACAACTATAAAGGTGCAAATTAAAAACGGTGAAGTTCTGCATAAAGTATTGAAGGAATTAGGTCATCAAGTTGAACAAAATACAAAGGTACGTGGTTATAGTGGTGATACAACTAATGCTGAATATGTAATCCGTCAATCTAATGGTTATGATTTAGGTTTTCGTAAACAGGGAGAAAATTATGAAATAGTTGCAGATTTTTGGGGTGCAAAAATTAATCAGCAAGAGTTTGTTAATAGTATTAGTCAAAAGTATGCCTGTAAAACCTTAATGGAAACAATTCAAGCTGAAGGTTTTAATGTAGAGGAAGAGGAAGTATTAGAAGATGGTACTGTGCGGGTTGTGGTTGGTAGATGGGTTTAATATTTAGTTAATTAACATTATTAAAAAGGAAAAAAATCATGGCTGAATATCAGAAAGTTGAATATCGAATTGGGAAAGATGGTAAAATTGTGGAAAAGGTTTTAAATGCAACTGGTTCTAGTTGTGTGGAGACAACAAAAGCGGTTGAAAAATCCTTGGGAGAAATAGAATCTCAGGAATTATTACCGGAATATTACGAAGGAGATGAGTTTATTACCACTTCTGAAAATCAATCTTTACAGCAGCGGTAATTGACTTATTATCTCTTTATCTCGTTCTTTGTCAGAGACAAGGAATGCAGTAAGTACCTGGACAGAATTAATTACACAATGTCATTGCGAATGGAACGAAGTGGAATGACGCAATCGCAGGGGCTGGGATTGCTTCGCTTCGCTCGCAATGACTGTAAATATTTTTGTCCAATTACTTATTAGAGTCTCTGAACTCTTGAATAAAATCGAGGTAGAACCTCTATGATTGCATTCCCAGTCTGGAGACTGGAAACAAGAAACGAGAATAAACAAACCGCAAATTAAACTAATAAATAATATGCTAGAACAAATTAATCATGTCGGGTTTGCTGTAATTCTCGTCATCATCATTTATAGTATTCTGCGAGGATTATTCCCAGAAAACAATCAAGATAAAACTGTTATTTCTCCAGAAACAGAACAAAAAATCAAAATTTTAGAACTTGAAATTCAATGTCAACGACTGCGTGAAGAATTAAAACAACAATCTCAACAATTAAGAATTGATTTTCAAAATGAAACATTTACCCAATTACAAACCTTACTTAGCAACTATCCTACAGTCAAAAAAATGGCTTTAGCTAAACCTGATTTACCTGCTAAAAATCTAATCTCTCTATTTACATCTTTAGATAATCTGATTACGAGTTGGGGTTATACTGCTATTGGTGAAATTTGGGAACAGGTAAATTATAATCCCCAATTACATCAAGCTGATAGTGATGATATCCAAGAAGGAGAATTAGTCTATATTCGGTTTATTGGTTATCAAGATGGTGATAAGGTTCTCTATCCTGCTAAAGTTAGTCGCACTTTACCCGGAGGATTCAATTAGAATAAAAAATTAAATAAATTGTAGGTTGGGTTGAGGAACGAAACCCAACATTTATTACTCACAAAGTTTTAAATAATTTATCTATTTTCTCTGAACCCAACATAAAACATTAATTATCTATCGTTTTTGTTGGGTTGCGCTTTGCTTAACCCAACCTACTAATGATTTATGACTACTATTGCAATTGATTTTGGTACAAGTAATACTGTTATTAGTATTTTAGAAGCTGATACTCAATTACCTAAAAGTTTACGGTTTTCTAATTTATCTCGTGTATTTATTGATGTTTCTGCTGAAGGTGAGAGATTGGAAATTCCGGTTATTCCTAGTTTACTATTTATTAAATCAGGTAATAATATTATATTAGGTGAAGATGTTCGCAGTCAAAGATTAGGACTTTCTCAAGGTTATCCTCCTGAAAGGTTATTTAAAAAGTTTAAACGTGATTTGGCTGGAGATTATCAACCACCAGCAATACAAATTGATGGAATAAATTATAATCATATTTCTATTTCTGAGTTATTTATCCAAACTATTTGGACAGAAATTAAAACCCAAAATATTCAACCTACTCATTTAATTTTTACCGTTCCTGTTGGTGCTTTTGAACGTTATTTAGATTGGTTTCGAGATTTAGGAACTAAATTAAATGTTTCTCAAGTTTCCATTATTGATGAATCTACCGCTGCGGCTTTAGGATATGCGGTAAAAAGTCCTGGTAAGTTAATTTTGGTGGTTGATTTTGGTGGAGGAACTCTCGATTTAAGTTTAGTCAGAACTGTTTCTCAATCTCATCAAAATGATAATTTACGCGCTGAGGTTTTAGCCAAGTCGGAAGCTTATGTTGGTGGTGAAGATATTGATATTTGGATAGTTGATGATTATTTGCATTCTCAAAATTTAACCCCGGAACAAGTTGGTAAAATTAGTTATCAGAATTTATTAGAAATTGCAGAAAGGTTAAAAATTCAATTATCAAAAAATCAATCTGTATCTGAAAGTTGGTTTGATGATGAATCCTTTATGTCTTATGAGTTAAAAATTACTCGTGAAAAATTGGAGGAAATTTTAGAATATAGACAGTTTTTACAACAGTTGCGGGATTCCTTGGATGAGGTAATTGCTTTTGGTTTGAGAAAAGGTATTACTAAAAATGATATCGAACAGGTTTTATTAGTGGGGGGTAGTTGTTTAATTCCCGCAGTTAAACAATTAATGATATCTTATTTTGGTAAAAATAAGGTAAAATTAGATAAGCCCTTTGAAGCTGTGTGTCATGGTGCGTTAGCGATAACGCAAATTACAGAAATAGATGATTTTTTACGTCATAGTTATGCGATTCGTTTATGGGAAATTTATAGCAAAAGTTATAGTTATTATCGCTTATTTGAACAGGGTACAAAATATCCTTGCAAACGTTCTGAATGGTTAAATCTGCAAGTTGCAAATAACGGACAAAGTGAGATTCGTTTAGATATTGGTGAGTTAGGTGATATGACACAAACGGAAATTGCTTTTGATGCTTCAGGAAGAATGACTTGTAGCACTCTCCAACATCAAGAATTTTTCCGTTCGTTAGATAATCAATATCAGCAGGTTTGTGTAGCTAGACTTAACCCACCAGGTGAAGTGGGAGTTGATAGAATATCTGTTCTTTTTGAGGTTGATTCTCGACGGACTTTATTAGCAACTGTGAAAGATTTGTTAACAGGAGAGGTGCTGGTGAATAGGGTTGCAATTTATAAGTTAAACTAATTTGTAATTAATAATGAGTCTTCAGTACTTGTTACAGCAAATATGAGTTTATTCACACCGTTTTAGAAATAAATTAGTTATGAAAAATCTATCCATATTTCGATTTAAAAGTATTACCCATCGGTTGATATTTAGTTGTGTTGTGGCAGCGATTGCTATTTATGGAGTTTCCTATTGGCAAGCACGTAAACTGTTACAAAACAGTGTAAATGATTGGTTGATTGATTTAGCTCAGTCCCGAATTGACACTGTTGCCAATGAGATGGAAGGGAAACTGCAAGCCATTGAAAGAAGTATTCTGCTGTCGATTTATGGTATTGAAAAATCAGCGCAAAATTTTAATGCTGTTAATCAAAATGAACTGTTACCACTACTAAAAACCCTAGTTGAAAAACAGCCCCAAATTCAGGCAATTGCACTCATCAATGCCAGCAATATTTCTGAGACTGGATGGTACTATGACCGACAGGGAAAATACACCAACCTTAATCTAGAAGCAAGCAAAATTTGGCTAACTCGCTGCCAAATCAAGGGCAATACCCCCGCTACCTCACCGTTTTGGACACAACCCTATCCCCTTAATCATCCATCAGCTATCACTTATTGCTTTCCTTTATCTGCTAATAGTAATCCAGAAACTATTAATTGGCTGGTAATGGAAGTGAATTTAGATTGGGTATCTCCTAATATGGCACAAAAGTTAGCCCAGTCTAATCAATCGCGTGGTCTAGAATTGGGTAATTATTTTGTGTTTTCACCATCAAATGCACAATGGATTGTCAAACCAGAAAATCCCCAACTACTTCATCTATGGTTATCTCAGCAAAATCATAGTTTAAATAACCAGGAACCAAGTCCGGGGTTGATTAATACTAGAAATAATTCCCAAGGCATTTTGGTGACGACAAAGGTGAACTCTACAGATTGGATTGTCGGCATCACATTTCCATCTGCAAAGTTAGAGCAGTTCCAGCAGCAATACCTCTGGTTGGTAATTGTTTCTATGTCGAAAGATATGTTGTTGATATGTGTGGTAATTGCCTTTATTTCTCAACTTACTACGCGCCCTCTGCGTCAACTCAACACCAGCACACAAGAAATGGCTCAGGGCAACCTTGATACCATCCTACCCGCCGTTACTTCCGATGATGAGGTAGGACGGTTAACCCAATCTTTTCGCCAAATGCGCGACTCTCTGCAACTCTATATCAGCAATCTGCAAGAGACAACTGCGGCTAAACAAAAACTAGAGAGTGAACTTTCTATTGCTGCCCAAATTCAGCGCACGATGGTTCCCCGGACTACTGTTGATAGCAGTCCTAATTCGCCATATCAGATATCTGCTCTATTGAAACCTGCGCGGATTGTGGGTGGCGATCTTTATGACTTTTTTCTCTTGGGAAGCGATCGCTTGTGCATAATTATTGGCGATGTCGCTGACAAAGGATTTCCGGCTGCACTACTGATGGCACGCACAGTTACCTTAATTCGCACTCTCACCAAACCCTTCAATACCCCTAGCGAAATTCTGCACACTGTTAATCAGGAACTATGTGCTGAAAATGAAGAATGTTTATTTGTTACCGTGTTTTGCGGTGTGATTGATCTACGTAGTGGCAAATTTATTTACGCCAGTGGCGGTCATGATGCTCCCATATTGATACACGATCAGCAGGTTAAGTATCTAGATTTGGAAACTAGCCCACCGCTGGGACTGTATGAAGATTCTCTGTTTGAGGAAAGTGAGTGTGTACTTGCTGCCAACGATTTGCTCCTACTTTATACTGATGGCATCACAGAAGCGATGAACTCCCAGGGTGAGATATTTTCTGAAACCCGGTTAATTGAGATGATGACATCCTATCCACCAAGCAACCCAGCACGAGCGGTTCGCACAATTGTACATTTTTGTCAGCAGTTTGTGGGGGATGCACCGCAATCAGATGATATTACTTTGTTAGCTGTGCAGTATCTACCGTCAAGTCCTTTTGCTCAAGCAGTAAATGTTATGGAATGGAATCTGACTCTCAACAGCGAATTAACTGAGTTAGAGACAGTGAAACAAAGCTTAGGTAAGATTTTGCAGGCAGCTAGTCTGACTGTGGAATTGATTGAAGATGCCCAGTTAATTGTGGAAGAGGTTTTAGTCAATATTATTCAATATGGTTATGAAAATCACAGCAGCGCTTATATTGACTTGCGGATTGAAATCAATGATCAACACTTAATAATAACTTTTAAAGATAGTGGCAAGGCTTTTAATCCCTTAACTGAAATTGCCTCACCAGATATGATGATGGATGATGAAGAGCGCTCTCTGGGCGGATTTGGCTTTTTTTTGGTGCAAGAACTCGCAGAGCAAGTAGACTATGTTTATCTCAACGGTAAGAACATTTTGACAGTCTGCCAAGCGATCGCTAAAGTAGCTTAAAATCACCCAATTTCAGCTAAACTACACATAAATACTAATTACAAAATAATAATCTATGTCATTGCAAATCTACGTAGAAACTACTAACCCCACCACCTTGTGTTTAGCATTGGATGGTCAGCTTGATACATTGACAGCAACAGATTTAGATAAATCTATTCACAATAGTTTGACACCGAACATCCAAACCCTGATTTTAGATCTCCAGAAATTGAGTTTTATCTCCAGTGCCGGACTACGAATTCTTGCCAAGGCACGAAAAACGATGAAATCAAGAGAGGGTAAGGTATATTTTACCCATCCTACTCCTCAAGTGAAGAAAGTATTTGATATCGTTAAAGCTGTACCTCTCTCTGAGGTGTTTGCCAATACTCAGGAGTTAGATGCCTACTTGGAAGCCATGCAAGCTGAAGTAGATGGGGAAAGTGATTAAAATAATTCGTAGTAGTACCAACCGCAGGCTTTCTCTCAGGATTTTTGATCAATGTTCACTTTAGCTCAAGTCAATTTTGCTAGAAACAGCACTAGTTTAATTGGAATTATTTATTTACTTTTTGCGGTTGGTTACTTTTTAATCATGCTATTTTTGCTATTTTTACGCAGATCGAAACCTAGAGATTTAATATTGGTATTTTATATTATTCAATTAATATTTGTACCATTGATAATGTTATTTTGTGGATTCATCTTATTGTTTCAAGGTTGGAGATTAGATCCTATTCTTCAGTTCGGACAATTTTTATTATTGATCTTAATTAATTACTTGCTCATCAAAGATATTGTAATTAGTACAATTGATAGAAAATAAGCTAGGGCTTACGCAATAACTCTCCAAAACTCTTATTTCTCTGTGTCCTCTGCGTCCTCTGCGGTTCGTTTTTTCATGATTTTGCGTAAGTCCTGTAAGTAAAGATAGTTTTAGATTAAGTTCATACAAAGACGCAAAGATAAGAAAACTCATTTGCATCTTTGCACAATATTTTTACAAAGTATAAGTGAAATCTTTCACCAACATACCAGGAACTAAACTACCACCTAATTGACGGCTTTCATAAGTTCCAACATCGGGAATAAATTCTTGAAAATCAGTTAAATCAACTAAATTTTCTTCACCCCAGAAACGATAGAGACTTTCATCAAAACGCAGATTTTCAATAGGTGCGACTATTTCGCCGTTTTCTACCCAAAAACAGGCATAGCGTGTCATACCTGTAATTCTACCAGCAGGGCGATCGCTCCAATTTAAATAATGCAAATTAGAAACATATAACCCTGTATCTAAACTACTGAGAATATCCGCAAATGCTAAATTACCAGGACTTATTTCTGGCGCACGTAAGGTTTCTGAACTATTAGCACCGTTAGCAGGTTTATTATATTCTTTAGCAGTCCGAGAATTTACTAAAGTATTAATTAAAATCCCTTTTTCTACTAAATTTAACTCTGGTGCTGCCATTTCTCCTAAATCATTAAATCTCGGAACTAAACCCTGTTGAAAGTTTTCTTTCAAAGTAAATTTTGCTGAAAGTTGTTTTTCTTGACGTGATAAAACAGCTAAAGCACTATTACCTTGTTGAATATCAGCTTCACTGATAGCACCCCACGAAAGCATACTTAATAATTCAGCAACAGCGGACGGTGCAAAATAAGTTTTGTATTGTCCTTTTGGTAATTCTTTTGCTGGACGAGACAGCATGACTAATTGCTCTTTACCATCATTTATTTTAGCAATATAATTAGATTCATCCCAATTGCTGCCAGCAAAAGTGCCTTTAACAGCTTGTCCTAATTCGCTAAACAATGAATAATCTAAAGTGAAAGAATCAGTTGCAAACCAGTGTTTCTGCCCATTAGAGTCACCATAAGCTCTAATAACTACTCCCCCAGCATAGAAACCAGTAAAATCTAAATCATTAACTGATTCTAAAATATTAGAAATAGTTGCTTCTGATGTTAATAATTTTCCTGTATTTACTTCCCGACTTGTATTAGCTCCTATAGGTATAATTAAATAAGGATCAATAGGTAATAGAGTCAACTCATCACGTAACTCTTGCAAAGCATTATACCCTAATTGCCAATCAACTTCCCAAACTCCAGTAAAAGGAAATTGACGAAAACTACTGCGCTGATTTGCCATTAAAGTTAATTTAATCCAACCATCAGCAACTAATCCTGTTTGTCGTACCTTAGCATGATTGAAGCGAGTAAACTGACTAATTTCACTGCTAAGTCTAACAGTAAAATGTTCAGTTGCCATTTTCTTAATCAACAAACCTTCGATTAATTGATCAAAGTTACTTTCTAAAACTGATAACTCTTCAACTTTCATAATTATCCTAAACTCACAATTAGCAAACACACAAAAAACTCCGCGTACCTCCGCGTACCTCTGCGTTTAAAAAACTCCTCCTAACCTCCCCCAAAAACCTCAACATTAGCAAATACACAAAATGGTGAACCATGTCCTACCCAAATTGCCTGATTAGGCTCTCCCTTCCCACAAAAAGGTGTGCCGTACATTTGCCAATTATCAGCATTTCCTACCTGAATTAAGCTATGCCAAAATTCTGGGGTGGTGGCGCGATAGTTGGGATTACGGAGGGTTTGGGTTAGTTTACCGTTTTCAATTAATTTTGCATATTCACAACCAAACTGAAATTTATAACGGCGATCATCTATTGACCAAGAACGGTTAGATTCCATATAAACGCCTTGTTCTATACCGCTAATCATTTCTTCAAAAGTGGCGTTTCCTGGTTCTAAATTCAAGTTGGCCATTCTGTCTATAGCTGGTCGATTCCATGAAGAAGCACGAGCGCAAGCTACACCTGGTAAATCTGCTCTGGACTGACTTTCTAAACTGCCTAAACCCCGTTGTAATATTCCTTCTTTAATGACATATTCTCTGGTAGCTACTGCACCAGTGTCGTCAAAACCATAGCTGGCAAATTCACCTTCTACGGTAGGATCAAAGGTAATATTCATCAAGGATGAACCATATTTGAGTTGACCAAAATCTTCTTTGGTGACAAAACTACCGCCGGCATAGTTGCGTTCATCTCCTAAAATGCGGTCAATTTCTAAAGGATGACCAACACTTTCATGGATTTGCAGCATCATTTGGTCTGGTGCTAAAACTAAATTGGTGCGGGTGTCTGGGCATTCTGGGGCTGTTAATAATTCTAATGCTTGTTCGCTGACTTTCTCCACTTGAGACCAGAGATGATCTTGTTTTAACAGTTCCCATCCGCCTTGATAAGAGTTGGCTTCTGTGCCATTGTTAGTACGTGGCTGAACGATCGCACCATCTTGAGCGATCGCACCAAAATGATTTCCCAGGGAAAGAATTTTTTGATACACTTCTGAACCGTTACTGCTGACAAACCAAGTTTCTTTCTCGCTGGTGTTAATTCTGGCGGTGGTTTGGACGATTTTGTCGTTGATTTTTAGCTTTTGGCAAATCCGAATTAGTAAATCGTTAATTTCTCCAGGACTAATTGTATTAAATGGTTCTAAAAAAGGTGAGTTATATTCGCCTACAACCTTAGGACGTGTATTTTCATTAAATTTATATATCCACCATTCACTAGCTGCTAGTGCTTGTTTATAGGCTATTTGAGCGGCATTTTGCAAGGATGGTAATGATAGAGAGTTGGTAGCGGCATAACCTAAACAACCATTCACCATTACTTCTAACATGGCTCCTGTGGTCAAATATTTACCGTTGCTTTTGGGTAAACCATCACGCACAAAATGAATGGATGCTGTTTCCTTGACGGCGCGAATACCGATCCAATCAGCAGGAATGTTGAGATGAGCGATCGCTTTTGTTAGTTCTGACCACATAACGCAAATTATAAAAAGATTGGTTAAGTTATTATGCTTAACACAAAAGTTCTCTTATAAACACAAATTTGGTAATTTTTTTGGCACTTAAAATATTTTACCTAAGAACTTTTACTTATTTGCCCATGGTCAATTATCTAACTCAATTACAGATGACTTACCTTGAGCTAACATTTTTGGGCGTAGATAAAGATTTTCTAGTAATACTGCGACACCAGCTACCCAAGGGGGAACAATTACAGCGCCAATAATTCCTAAAACCTGTGTTCCTCCTAATACTGCTAAGAGTTGATACAAAGGATGAACGCGCACTGATGAACCTACCAGTAAGGGATCAAGAACATAACTTTCTATATTTTGAATTACTACAAATAACAGCAGAACCCATAAAAAAGTTAATCCTCCTTCGGGAATAGCGACAATTAACGCCGGAATCGCTCCTAAGACTGGCCCGATAAAGGGAATTAAATTTGTAAATCCAGCAATTACACCGAGTGCTAAGGCAAATTCTGATAGTCCCAAAACACTTAAACTCAGGGTGATGACAACACCTAAAATCGCTGAAACCAAAACTCGACCTTGAACATAACCCCCCATACGGCGTGAAATTGGCGCAATTTGGTCAGCTAGGCGTTGATCCCAAGGTTGGGGAAATAACTCTGCTAACCCTTTTACTAAATTGCTACTCCCAGCAACCATGTATCCAGAAATGACTAAAGCTAAAATCAGATTCACCACTCCTCCAACAATGCCACGAGTCAAGCCGAAGGAACGCACAAGTAGCTGCTGACTGGAACGAAATACCCAATTTGTGAGGGATTGAATATCCAGGAATTGCTCAATTGTCTCTATTTGAGTGATTCCCATTCGCAAAGCTATATTTTCAGTTGTAATCCGCAGATTTTCTAAATAAATGGGCAATTTATTAGCTAGTCGTTGGATTTGCTCAGAAACAGATGGGCCAATGATTAAACCTGCACCAACTAATCCTGCAATTAAGCTAATATAAACGACTATTACACCCAACCAACGGGGAATGCGTAATTTTTCAGCGGCGTTAACGATGGGAGCGATCGCAGATGCTAAAACCACAGCAATCATTAATGTTACCAACAAACTCTGTAATTGCCACAAGAGAATCACCAAACAACCAATTGCAACAATTAGCAGCAGTTCTGAAAGGGAAATCTTTTTTTCTGTCATATATAGCAATCCTATTTGAGTTGAGAACTTATCGGTGACGCAAGGGAATAGGGAACAGGGAACAGGGAACAGGGAATAGAAGTGTTCATGAATCATTTAGGATTGCTATATTAATTGGTAATTGGTAATTGGTGATTGATATTCCTGTTTCTTCAACGATGCCAACGAGTACCTTCACGGCTATCAATTAAGGTAATTCCTTTGGTTAAAAGTTGATCACGAATGCGATCGCTTTCCGCAAAATTTTTGGCTTTCCGTGCTTCCTGTCTTTGTTGAATTAAATCATCAATTTCCCTATCACTTAAACCATCTTGTTGCGGAGTTTCTGCTTCTGGTTGGGCAGTTAAACCCAAAACATCTGCTAAAGTAACTAGAGTTTGCCAGCGTTGTCGTAATTCTTCCGGGGGGGTTTCTGTTTTCCCCTGATGCACAATAATATTTCCTTCACGAATTAGTTCTTTAGCTAATTCAAAAATTACTGCTAATCCACCAGGGAAGTTAAAGTCATCGTCAACAGCTTCTTTAAATCTCTCAATTTCCGAATTTTGGATTTTGGATTTTGGATTTTGGATTAAGTTAGACTCGTCCCAGCCTAATTTTTTACCATGTTTATAACCAAACAGTAAACCTTCTTGTAAAGTATGCCAGCCGTTGGTTGCAGCTAATATGGCATCATCGGTAAAATCTATTGGCTTGCGATATTGTGCCATCATCACAAATAACCTCATGGCCATTGGGTCAACACCACGATCTAGCAATTCCCGAATAGTGATAAAGTTGCCCAAAGACTTGGACATTTTTTCACCATCTACCTTCACCATACCGTTGTGTAACCAGTAATTAGCTAAAGGCTTACCAGTCACTGCTTCCGATTGAGCAATTTCGTTTTCATGGTGAGGAAAAATTAAGTCAGCACCACCAGCATGAATATCAATGGTATCACCCAAGCGATCGCGCACCATCGCCGAGCATTCAATATGCCATCCAGGACGACCTTTTCCCCAAGGTGACTCCCACGCAGGTTCTGAAGGTTTTGCAGCTTTCCATAAGGCAAAATCAAAGGGATCTTTCTTCTTTTGATATTCCGCGTCTTCCACATTTACCCGTTCACTCGCACCGGCTTGTAAATCATCCAACTTGCGTCCCGAAAGTTTGCCATATTCTGCAAAATTCCGCACAGAATAATACACATCACCATCAGCGGGATAAGCAAAACCTTTCTGTTCCAAATCGTGAATTAATCGCTGAATCCCGTTCATTGTATGTGTCGCACGGGGATATTCATCAGCTTCTTTAATTCCTAGCCGTGACATATCCTCAAAATATGCTTGAATATAGCGATCGGCTACTGCTTCCATCGTCGAATTTTCTTCCCGTGCGCGTCTGAGAATCTTATCATCAATATCAGTAAAATTCTGGATATAACGGACATCATAGCCTATAAACTGAAGGTATCGACGCACCACATCCCAGACAATGCACGCTCTAGCATGACCCAAATGGCAGTAATCATAAACTGTCACGCCGCAGTAATACATCTTAACCTTGCCAGGTTCGACGGTGGTAAATTGTTCTTGACGACGGCTGAGAGTATTGTAAATAGATAGGGTCATAACAGAGTAATGCGGCAATCTGACGATAAACAATGATAACGCAAGTTGATGGCAATGGAATAAGTGAAAATTTTAACGGCTAAAAATTAGCTACCATTATTATTAGTAATACATCGTAATCTTATCAACATCTGGAGGTAAAGTATGATTCAAGCATTACCCAAAACCAAACCAGTAACTTTTGAGTAATTTGTGCAATGGAAACCAGAAGAAAAGTATTATGAATTACATCATGGAGTAATTGTGGAAATGAATCAACCTTTAGGCGATCATGAGTGGATTATTCTGTTTTTGAATAGAAAAATAAACTCAGAATCGGAACGTTTAGGATTATCCTATGGAATAGCTAAAACTGTATTGGTTAAACCTCCTGAAAATGAATCTGCTTACTCACCAGATGTTTTACTACTCAATCCATCTAATTTACAAAATGAACCTTTATGGAAAAAATCAGTAGGGTGGGTTACGCTGTCGCTAACCCACCATTATCCTAACTTTACTCAACTCTAGATTTTTCAAGTTGGTATGCAAACAGGACTATTGCTGGATATTACCGCCAATTAGCAACGCCGAGTAGCTAAAATCAAGATAAAATTTCAAATACACCAAAATCATACTTCATCAATATGCAAACAACAGCCACCTCCGAATCTCACCCAATGGAAGCTCCCAAACAAGGTTTACCAGTCACTATTATTACAGGTTTTCTTGGTAGCGGTAAAACCACTTTACTTAACCATATTTTAACCAATCAGCAAGGTGTAAAAACTGCTGTTTTAGTCAACGAATTTGGTGAAATTGGCATTGATAACGAATTAGTTGTTTCCACCGACGAGAACATGGTGGAATTAAATAATGGTTGTATCTGTTGCACAATTAATAATGACTTAGTTGATGCTGTTTACAAAGTTCTAGAACGAGAAGAAAAGCTAGATTATCTAGTTGTAGAAACAACAGGTTTAGCAGATCCATTACCTGTAGCCATGACATTTCTGGGTTCAGAATTACGAGATTTAACTCGGCTAGATTCTATTATTACCGTAGTTGATGCCGCAAATTATAGCTTGGATTTATTCAACTCTGAAGCAGCTTTAAGTCAAATAACATATGGAGACGTAATTATTCTCAACAAAACAGATTTAGTTGATGAAGAAACTTTGCAGTCACTAGAGAAAAAAATCAACAATCTGAAGGAAGGATCAAGAATAATTCGGACTACAAACTCCCAAGTTCCACTTCCTTTAATTCTCAGCGTTGGTTTGTTTGAATCTGATAAATATTTTGATGCAGAAACAGACGAACACGAACATCATGATCATCATAATGAACATGACCATCATGATGATCACGATCATTCTACCTGTGGACATGACCATCACGATCATGAACATCATCACCATCATCATTCTGACCACTTAGAAAATGATGGTTTTATCTCCATATCTTTCCAAAGTGATAAACCTCTATCAATTAGAAAGTTTCAATATTTCTTAGATAACCAACTACCCACAAACGTCTTCCGCGCTAAGGGGATTATGTGGTTTGATGAAAGTCCCCAACGTCATATTTTCCACCTCTGTGGTAAACGCTTCACCATAGATGACGATGAATGGAAAGGTGAAAAGAAAAATCAGTTAGTGCTAATTGGTCAAAACCTTGATGAAGAGACTTTAATCAAGCAACTAGAAAACTGCATCTGTCTTCCTTCAGTGAGTCGAGGTAAAGGATTTGGCAAGTAGTCATTAGTCAATTACGTAGGTTGGGGAGCCATCGCCTTGGATGGGTTTCCCTGCTTGTGGCGAATGGCGTTTGACGCAAGGAAACCCAACATTTAAAAACTTTTCGGTTCAAAGAGTTGCTCAAAACCCATACCATCCCCAATCATGATAATTACGTTCTTGGTGTTGATTGTGGTTGTAGCTGGAGTGAAATTAGAAGCAATAGCTCCGACTATAATACAGTACTTCCTGATGTTATGAGGTACAGTTTTTCATCGCCAAGCCTGTAGGGGCGGGGTTTCCCCGCCCTCGATTGTATTGCATTCGACCTAAATATGCTGTAATTATCAGGGTTAAAAACCCAGCTAATAAACTGCCCTTTAATCCAAATTGTGAACTAGATTTAACTACCATAGGTAAAATGCCTGCTCTATGATGAGAGAATATTACATAATGATCACAAAAGTTTAAATTCACTCATCATGGCGAAAATTCAATTTTCTAAAGGCATTGACGAAGAAGTAATTCCAGAGGTACGCTTAACGCGATCGCGCAGTGGTGATCAAGGTACAGCAACATTTATCTTCACCAATCCGCAGATTTTGGCACAAGGTAGCAACGAAGAAATCACCGGGATGTACATGATTGACGAAGAGGGGGAAATGATTACCCGTGAAGTTAAGGGTAAATTTGTCAACGGTAAACCAGAAGCGTTAGAAGCAGTTTATCTCATGAAAACCCCTGAAGAATGGGAACGCTTTATGCGGTTTATGGATCGCTATGCTAATGAAAACGGATTGGGATTGAGCAAATCATAGAGTAGTCATTAGTCTTTGGTCATTGGTTATTGGCTAAAACTTAAATATCCATGCACCCTCAACCACACCCAGACTCACCCAAAATGGCGGTAACTTGTGCTGTAGTTACCGTCAGCGATACACGTACCCCGGAAACAGACAAAAGCGGTCAACTGATTCAGCAATTGCTGCTGACGGCTGATCACTCTATCGGAGTTTACACAATTATCAAAGATGAACCAACACAGATTCAACAACAGATAGAATTGCTGGGTAAAAATGCTAATTTAGATGCTGTAATATTTAATGGTGGTACAGGAATTGCACCTAGAGATACCACTTATGATGCTATAGAAAAGTTGTTAGAAAAGACTTTACCGGGATTTGGCGAGTTATTCCGCTTTTTAAGTTATCAAGAAATTGGTTCACGAGCGATCGCATCTCGTGCTGTCGCTGGTATTTATCAAAACAAAGTCATCTTCTCTCTTCCCGGTTCTAGTAACGCTGTGCAACTGGGTATGGAAAAACTGATTTTACCAGAATTGCTACATTTGGTAAAACAGGTGACTCAATAATTACTAATTCGTAATTCGTAATTAAAAGGGTACAAGCCCCCACTAATTGTAATTACGTATTACTTTGATAGGATCAGTAAACTATTAAAAGCAAAACCTAAAAATCAATGAGTGAAAAAATTAAATGGACTCCTGAAGCCGAAGCTAAACTCAAAGAAATTCCCTTTTTTGTCCGTCCTTTTGCTCGCCAAAAGATTGAAACTTACGCTCAAGATAATAGTTTATCTCCAATCACAATCGAGATTTACGAACAGGCTAAGAAACAATTTAACAAAAAATATGACTAACTATACAGGGTTTGCTGATAGCGTAGTGTGGCGTAAGCCATAAAAGTTATCTGTGTTCGCGCAGCGTGACGTAAGTCATGGGCTAGGAGTTCAGGAGTATGGCTTACGCCACGCTACCAGCTTTAGTCCTGTTGTGATCAGAACAATATCCTCCCCATATAAAAAACCCCCTAATCTATAGGAGGTTTATATTTTTGTCTTCGTTAATGTGTTAAAAACTTCAAAATTTAATAATTGTCAAACAGATGGTAGCTAAGATTGCAGCAATAATATAGAAGACTGTAACTACTTGCAGTTCTGACCAGCCAGTTAATTCTAAGTGATGGTGTAAAGGAGCCATTTTAAATAGACGCTTACCTTTCCCATCTGGCCCCTTGGTGGCTTTGTAATAACTAACTTGCGCCATTACAGACAGGGTTTCTACAAAGAAGATTCCGCTGAGAATAAACAAGGCTACTAAACTGTTAGTCAATAGTGCTACAGCAGCTAAAGCCCCTCCCAATGCTAGGGAACCAGTGTCTCCCATGAATACACGGGCTGGGTTGCGGTTATGGGCTAGAAATCCTAAACAACTACCACTGACTGCTGCACAGAATATCATCAGGTCGGGTGAGGTTGGTGCAATGACAGCGCCTAATGCGAAAATAGCGATCGCAACTGTTCCCCCCGCTAACCCGTCAATTCCATCAGTTAAATTGGTAGCGTTACTTTCTGCAACTAGCACAAAACCAGCCAAAGGCCAAAACATTAATCCTAAAGGTAGAGAAAAACTTACCCAAGGTAAAGCGATATTTGTTATACTAAAATCTCTATTCAACATCATCCATAAACAGAAACAAGCCGCAAAAATAATCTGCAAAGCCAGTTTCATTTTCGGAGATATACCTTTATTTGATTTACGGCGCAAAATTTGCCAATCGTCAATCCAGCCAATCAAGCCATAACTGAGTGTTAAACCTGAAACAGCAACCACATCTTGAGCAAAATTAGACAAGATACAGGCAATTATCACCCCTACAGGTATGAAAAACACACCGCCCATAGTGGGAGTTCCAGCTTTTCTCAGATGTGCTTGAGGACCATCTTCCCGGATAATTTGTCCTGTTTTTAATGCTTGTAATAAGGGTATAACCCAGTTACCCGCAGCAGCCGCACCTACAGCACACAGCAAAAACGGCATGGTTAAGGAGTCAGTATGCCAGGGTAATCTATTTCCCAGCCAATCTAAAATTAAGGCAGCTGTACTCAATGAGAGGGCTAACAGAGAGGCCAGCCCAATTCCAGAAACGTTTGAACCTTGGTCAGGAGATATTTTAGCGTCCACAGAAATTTTCCCTTCACTCCACACTTAAAAAAAATCAAACCACAAGGACTATCAATGAAAATCAGTCTCCACCACTCTCAAGGCTAATCCTCATCTATGCTGATATTCCCTTCATCATCCTCAATGGTGCTAAATCCGTATTCTCCACCCAAAAAGTCGGATATTTCTTCCTCTTTTCCTCCAAATATTGATTCGTGAACGTCACACGCCATAAAACGACCGCTAAATTGCAACCAGTCCATCATAGAGGACTCTGGCTTTTGGGAAATTACAGCGGCTCGCTGGTTACGAGCTTCTTCACGTAGGGGAGAATTTAACATATCAACGAAGACACGAAGAGATTTATGTAACTAGACATTAAGAGTCTATCATTTGATACGGGATAATTAAGTTAATGATTCAACTCTTTGATTGATAAATCCGAATTAAACAAAAAAAATTATTTAATAAGCCTATGTATCATCAACAGTAGAGCATTCTGAGTTGATTGCACAACAGATTATATACATAGAACATTAATATTTTGTTAATGCTGATTTCATCAAAACATTTTGAGGTACAAGGCGATGATAGTCAAATCTACTCTCTTGGATGCGATCGCTCCTACAAATCGTGGTTTGCTGGCCAATGAAACCCAGAAACAGGCTATCTTAGCTGCGATCGCTAGTTTAGAAGACTTTAACCCCACTCCACGCCCTTTAGAAGCTACCCACTTACTAGAAGGCAATTGGCGACTACTTTACACGACCAGCAAGGCTTTGTTAAACCTGGATCGCTTTCCCCTTTGCAAACTTGGCCAGATTTACCAATCTATTCGAGTAGAAACTACCAGTGTTTATAACATAGCTGAAATTTACGGACTACCTTCTTTAGAAGGATTAATCAGCGTAGCAGCTAAATTTGAACCTGTTTCAGAACGTCGAGTCCAAGTAAAATTCCAGCGTTCTATTATTGGTTTACAAAAGCTAATTGCTTACAAGTCACCAGCAGAATTCATCCAACAAATTGAATCGGGCAAGAAATTCACCGCTATTGATTTTCCTATCCAGAGCGATCGCCAACAAGGATGGTTAGACATCACCTACATAGATCAAGATTTGAGAATCGGCAGAGGTAACGAGGGCAGCGTCTTTGTTTTGAGTAAGTCATAAAATATTAATTCGCAAGAAGTGTTGCGAACGACCTTATTCTATTATAGGTACTTTGTCAAGAGGGTAATAGGTGATCGCTAATTGGGTTATTACCCTGTTCCCCGTTTCCCCCTTCCCTATTCCCTGTTCCTTGACAAATAACTTAACAAACACTCTAGCAAAGACCTTCAGGTTGTAGAGTGAAAACAATTAGCCCTAATTTATTGGCGATTAATTAAGTCACAAGGAAGATAATCATGGTTCAACGTGGTTCTAAAGTACGCGTCCTCCGCCCAGAATCCTACTGGTTTCAAGATGTAGGAACCGTGGCATCTATAGATCAAAGCGGCATCAAATACTCTGTAATTGTCCGCTTCTCCAATGTCAATTACTCAGGGATCAATACCAATAACTTCGCCGTAGATGAATTAATCGAAGTGGAAGCACCCAAAGCTAAGGCTGCTGCTAAAAAGTAAGCAACATCACAGTGCTGAGTGTTGAGTCTGAAAGTATGGAAAAGCAGTAAACTGTTAAATGCTGATTTCATGCCCTTAATTAATTATTGAGGTCTTACTCCCAACTCAACATCCAGCACTAATTACTCTGCAAATGCCTGAATTGCCTGAAGTTGAAACAGTTCGACGGGGTTTAAATCAATTAACCCTTAACCAAGAGATCACGGGGGGAGATGTGTTGCTAGAACGCACAATCGCCTACCCGTTTTCTGTTCACGAGTTTATAGAAAATATTCAAGGAAGTGCCATTATATCTTGGCATCGTCGGGGTAAATATCTTTTAGCTGAACTCTCCCCATGTTCATGGCTAGGTGTTCATTTACGAATGACTGGTCAATTATTATGGCAAAATAAAAATGAACCCTTACACAAACACACAAGGGTCAGATTATTTTTTGGCGAACATCAAGAATTACGCTTTGTTGACCAGCGCACCTTTGGGCAGATATGGTATGTTCCCTTTGGAGTACCTGTCGAAAGCATCATCACAGGTTTGGCAAAACTCGCATTAGACCCATTTTCACCAGAGTTCACCGTTGAATATTTAGCAAATAAACTGCAAAAATCTCGCCGTCCCATTAAAACCGCCCTGTTAGATCAGTCCATAGTTGCAGGGTTAGGTAATATTTATGCTGATGAGGCTTTGTTTAAAAGTGGTATTCTACCCACAACCATCTGCACAGAATTACGCAGCAAACAAATTGAACCTTTAAGAACAGCAATTATTCAAGTTTTATCTGCCAGTATTGCCGCTGGTGGGACAACTTTTAGTAATTTCCTTAATGTTAAAGGCGTTAACGGTAATTATGGCGGTGAAGCTTGGGTTTACAACCGCGCTGGGGAACCTTGTAAAGTTTGTGGTAATGTCATACAGCGTATTAAGTTAGGTGGGCGTTCTAGTCATTTTTGTTCTCAGTGTCAGAAATGAGGGGGATTAAGAAACCTCTCTCTCAATCTCTTTCCTACAAGGAGAGAGACTTTGATTTTAATTTCCCCACTTCCCTTGATTGCTGTTTTATCGGCTCGTCAACGTCAAGAACAAGATATTGATAAAGATGACCAGGAGTTGATTATGAAACTATCAGAAATGTATCAAAAACAATTGGAAGAACTAAAAAAACAAGGACTCCAAGAAGGACTCCAGGAAGGACGACAAGAAGGACGACAAGAAGGTGTAGAAAGAGAACGACGCGCTATGGTTGAAAGTATCATGCAAGTACGTTTTGGGGAAGTTGATTCAGATTTAGCAAAAATTATCGACTTTTTGATAGCCATGACCAGGGAAGAGTTTACTCCTTTGCTTCTACAATCATCTCGTGAGGAATTATTAGCTAGATTTGCCCAATAATTGATGGGAAAATTGACAAATCAGCAATTTCTAAAAGAATTTGAAAATTAATCAAAGTCCAGAATATAGAGTATGGGGAGGGTTGACAACAGGTTTGAAATTTGTTATCATAAACTCGATAAGGAAGAACTATTTAACGATAAATAATATAAAATCCCCTCAACCGCTTACCTGAGAGTAGGTGGTTATCTTATTTGAGGAAAGAAATTATGCCTTTGGGTCTGGGAGCAAGATAAAATTTTGAGTAAAAGCGTTTATTTTGGAACGAGGGGAACTTATGGCTTTTAAAAAGGGAAATATGGTTCGCGCTATCCGCGAAAAGTTAGAAAATAGTATAGAAGCTAAAGCTAGTGATTCTCGCTTCCCTGCTTATTTGTTTGATAGCCAAGGGGAAATTGTCGATATCAAGGGTGATTACGCTTTGGTTAAGTTTGGAAAAGTAGCAACACCCAATATTTGGTTAAAGTTGGAACAGTTGGAAGAGTTTGCATAAGCTTTTCAGCATTGCGCTGAATTTATACACTTGAAGTCTTACTTGTGGTGGGTAATACCCACCTTACTTAATTGATTCATTTATGTCTGATTAATTGGTAACTATTAAATAACTCTGACAAATCACCAATCACCTATTAATCTGAAATTCATCAAACTTAATAACTTGAGAATTAGGTTTTCTGGTATCAAAGCGATAGCTGCTAATAGCACCTGTCCCGGTTTCAAAAATACTGAAAACGGTAATATCATTACTAGCAATATAAGATATCGGTTTACCATCTTCTCCTAATAATGGTGCAATGCTTGGTAACACTGGTTCTAAAGCATTAGGATCACCAATTTCAGTATAATCTTCTTGATAACCTGTTGGTACTTCTCGCTTTCTTTCACCCCAAGCGGCACCGTAAGAATTGCCAACATTAGAAGTTTCTAAAAAGTGCATTCCACTGGAACTAACAAAGCGATTCCATAAATGGGAATGTCCATAAAATACTAACTGCACATTAGCAGCTTCTAATAAAGGGAGAACATCACGAATAATATAATCTGCATTTTTGGGATATTCATAACGAATTTTTTGAATATTTCCGTGATGATCCCGTCCAATCATAGCTATTGGATTAGTATAAGCCGGAACAATATTATCTCCCAAAGTATGAGGAGGATGATGGAACATAACAACTTTATATTTTGCTTGTTTAAATTCAGGATTTTTTAATTCCTGTTTAAGCCAATTATATTGTTTACTACCCTCAGAAATTGGCTCATAAATTAACTGTCCATAACCCCAGTTTTCAGGATGATTAAAATCTTTTTCTATCTCTCTATATCTACCCTTAGTTTTTGAATCTAATTGGGGATGCCGCCACATATTTGTGATATATAAAACTACCAAGCGAATATCACCAAAAGTAACGGCATAATAGGTTTTACCTCCTTCTTTACTTTGGGGTAAGGTGAAAATTTCTTCGTAAGTTTCAGTATTAAAATAATTATCTTTTAAAGATGTTTCGCCATACAATTTTTGAGCAATTTCACGAGGAATCGTATCATTAAATTCATCATTTAAACTTTCTGTTCTAGCAAATCTCCCCATGACTTCATGATTACCAATACAAGTAAACATAGGTGCATTTTGAATAATTTCCCCACCCGTGTAAGTTACGTTGAGGCTATTATGTTCCATTTGATAATTAGCGCGACCTTGCAAACCTGGAAATAAAGCATTTCCGCGATTATCATCAAACCATTCTGAAGCGCGGTCTGGAACGTTGACTAAATCTCCTGCAAACAATACACCGTCTACTCTTCCCACTGTTTCCACTACTTTTTGCAGATTTGCGGCCGTCATTGGTTTAAGCTGGTGGTCAGAGGTGAGGAGAATTTTTAATGGTGTGCCAGGTTTTGGAGAGGGTGCAAGGGTAAAAATTTCGCTATTAACGCGATCGCCATCTTCTCGTATACTGGTGACGTGATAGGGAACTCGTAGATTAGCATTTAACTCTGTAACTTCGGCTTCGTGTCGCCAAATTTCACGTTTTACTGGTTGTTGATAAATTTGCCCATTTTCATTTTGATTTGCTACTCTTGATTGTTGGTCTTCTCTAGTACGACTAAGTTTGATAGTTTTTGCAATTGAACTTTTATCCAGTTTTTCACCGTAAATAACTAAGTGTTTATCACCTGCAAATTCGGTAAACCAAACTACTCTCACTGAAGTTTCGGTTGGTAGTTGCAAAAATGGGTCTGTCAGCAGTTGCGGTGGTGATATCATAATTATCTTCCCCCAAGAACACACGCCTACTAGCGTAAGACATAATACCAGGATAGGTACAGTTGTTAGAGAAATTTTCCCGATCATCTATTTAGACCACACTCTTGATTCCTCTCTGTGCCTCTGCGCCTCTGCGTGAGACAAAAATATGAATTTTAAAAAATCACAACTGCAAACATTCATCATATACGGTTTATTGGGAGCGATCGCACTCCTGACCCTTTTCCCCTTACTGTGGCTAATTAGTACAGCCTTAAAATCGTCTACAGAAAATATCTTACAGTCACCACCGCAGTTATGGCCAAGTCAACCTACATTAGATAATTTCGCTCGTGTTTGGGAATCTCTACCTTTTGGGCAATATTTATATAACAGTATTCTGGTGTCTTTACTGACTGTGGGATTAAATCTGCTATTTTGTGCTTTAGCTGCTTATCCCTTAGCAAGATTGTCATTTGTGGGAAGAGATGGGATTTTTATCGCCATTATTTCTACAATTATGATTCCCTTCCAAATTGTCATGATTCCTTTATATATTTTGATAGTCCAGTTAGGCTTAACAAATAGTTATTTAGGGATGATTTTTCCCAGTTTGGCTTCTGCTTTTGGGATTTTTTTACTCAGACAAGCTTTTATGAGTGTACCTAAAGAAATAGAAGAAGCCGCTCGCATGGATGGCAGTTCTGAATTAGGATTGTGGTGGTTTGTGATGTTGCCAGCGATTCGTCCAGCACTCATTACCCTAGCTATTTTTGTATTTATTGGTGCTTGGAGTGACTTTTTGTGGCCTTTAATTGTTATCCAAGATGAAAGTTTATATACTTTACCCTTAGGAGTTGCCAAATTAGCAGGTACGTTTTCTCTCGATTGGCGATTGGTAGCTGCTGGTTCAGTAATTTCTATTGCTCCAGTATTGCTATTGTTTTTATTTTTACAAAGGTTTATTGTCCCCACAGATACGGGTAGCGGTGTCAAGGGATGAGTAGGAGGCAGAAGGTTATTCTCTGCATCTTAACCAATCACCAATTCCCAGTTAATAAGCGCCTTTTCTATGTAATACCACCCAGATGGTTTTAAAGATTAACATCAAATCATAGGTAATAGACCATTTACGCTGATAGTTTATGTCCATGTGGACAATAGTTTCAAAGTCATTAATATTAGAACGTCCATGAGTCTGCCATTCTCCAGTTATTCCTGGTTTGACCCGTAATCTTTCCCAATGATGTGGTGCATATTTAACGACCTCATCAGGGGTGGGTGGACGAGTACCAACTATACTCATATCTCCCATTAAGACGTTCCAAAATTGGGGTAGTTCATCTAAACTAGTGCGTCGCAAAAACTTACCCAAGGGAGTAATACGAGGATCATCAGTAGATTTAAAAATGTGACCTTTGGCTTGGTTTTTGACTATAGACTTCAGTTTATCTGCATCAACCACCATAGAACGGAACTTCCAGATCCGAAAGGTGCGTCCGTTTAGACCACAACGGATTTGAGAATATAATATGGGGCCTGGATCACTAGCCAAGGTAGCAATTGTTACAGGAAATGCAACTAATGATGTAATTATTAAACCAACAATTGCTCCGAGAATGTCAATGAATCTTTTTGTCGCACTAGTAGTTGATGGATGGTGGGACTGAGGTGATAAGTCAACCACATTCAAATGATTCAGAACACCTGAATTAGCCACAGTATAATTTTTTGTTTTAGTTGTAATAGTAGACAGGGTCATAATTAATGTTGTTTTCTTACATTTTTAGTTTTGCAAACTACAGTAAGTTGTTTTAAATACAGTCACATTATAGGTAATGTTTTATGCTAGAGAAAGCAAAATCAGAGAAGTTCATACAATCTTTTAATTTAGCCAAGGGATTTTAAATTTTTGATGTTTTTTGTGTAAACAAGTTAAAAACTAAATGTAATAATAGATACCAGTAATATAGCGGTGGACAAGGCGATTAGGACATTAAACGATGATACAACTTAGACACCAAAAGGCTTTTAGCACTGTCACCTGCTATACTCACTCGGTTAACAGACTGGAAGTTGTGAGCTTGTTTAGGAAAAGGTTAACGGGTAAAGCGTAAAGGTTTTTCTTCCCCTTTACCGAGCGGTATTGAAATAGAAACCCACTCTTGAGTAGGCAGTGTTTCTACTCTAAAGTGGGCATGATTAATGAAGATTCAGTTCATATTTCCGTAAATATTACTAGGTCTACTCTTATCTATTCCTTTTGGAGGAAGTTTTTCTGCAATATTAATGAACAGGATTTCTTAATAAAGAAAAATTAACTGTATGTGGTTCATCTAGTGATTGCAGAGTACTAGCTTTGATAGCATCTAGATAGCGACGCAGAAACAGAAGTTGTTGAGAATTAGGACGATAAGAGAGATTACCTTGTTTTTCAAAAAGTGGTGCGGATGCGATCGCTTGATAATCAGGATTTTCCTGGGAGCTTTTTGTCAACCACAGAGAGTTTAAAGGTGTGGGACTAACATCTGATGCATCTTCCTTCTTAATAAAAGGAATGATACCCGCAGGTAATTCACCTTCTAAAAAAGCCAGTAGCCGCTGTTGACAAATACGAGTATTAATGCCACGACTCTCAAATAATTGCAGAATTTCACCAAAGGATAGAGAACGTATGGCTGATGCCTCCGGCACGCTATCAGGTAAAAGTCTGAGCAATTCAGCAAACAAGAAATAATCTGTATACTGTTGCCTGGGTATTTCTAAAACCTGGGGATGCAGAGGTAACGTAGCCAAACCATAGGCAACTCGACTGCAATTAGGAGCGCCATTTTCGCCCAGATATAAATCTTGAGTAATTTTAGCGTTAGGAAGTTTTTGTCTTAACCAACGGTTGACTGTACCAATAGAAGCAACTCCACCAGAGAGAATTGCTTGGTTAATAGCTTCTGTGGGGATACCACGAGCTACTAATAATTTATTGAGTTCACGGTTGAGACGACGCACATAAGGTACAAAAACTTGGCTTTCTAAATCTCTTCGCTGCAATATCCAACATTGGTCGGCTAATTCTAGGGTAAAAGATTCTTGGTGCTGCAAAATCAGCTTCAGACTCAAGGCAGTATCTAATAAAGCTTGTCCTAGCAAAGAACTCTCTAACCTTTGCTGGAAGCGGATACGGGCAGAAATATCTGGTTCCCCAACTCGTGGTAGTTCTAAGCCTTCCCAACTCAAACTAGACCACTGTATTTGGTCTAAACCAGGAATTTCTCGCAGAGAGGGATGACCAGTAGAGGTGTTGCCATCAACTTGTATTTGCCCACGGGGTTGGCGCGATTTTGGTGGTAGTAGTAACTGACAGATGATATCTTGCTCAATGGCTTTACCAGCATAGGCAAAACTGTGGAGCATGAAATCTCTGTATGTTAATTGGCTCAAGTCTGTGGGTAAATCGACTAATGCCATTTCTGTGGCAGTTGCGCCAATATTCAGTGCTAGGGTGTTACCCTGCATAGGATTTTCACTAGTTTTTAAAGGACGCAAACCCTGATTTTCATTTAATTGGACTGATTTTAAATTATTGGCAGAATCAAGTTCTGGGAGTAAACTAGCGATCGCTTCTTCAACAAAAAATATTTGTTGGGGATGGGATACGAGCTTACTTGTGAGTATGGCTTCTCTCACATTAAAGCGATATTGTTCTGACCAACTAGATGGACAAGTACAGATAATACCCGTAACTTTATTAATGATGTCAGCAAAAGTTTCTGTATCTATACCCACAGCATGAGCAATTAAAGCTGGAGTAGTACTAGCTTGAGCCGACTTGAGAGTTAATAGTAGTTTAGAGAGCGATCGCACCACCCAAATCAAAGGCCCCGCAGAAAATTCATTTAATTGCAATACTGGTTCCCATTTCTGTTGCGTATTTTTATAGGGAATAGCCACGTGTAAATAAGGCTTTAAATGGGCAGAATAAAGATGTTGTTGTAGTTCTGACGTAGATCGAGAGCCAGTAGAATTTTGAGCCACATGATCTGATATTTGTGCCTGTGCCACCCCAGTTTCCGCACTTTCAGCCTCTGAGTGAGGAATACTCGCCGTAGGTAGATAAACCTCTGCCGGTAAACGAAATGATTGCTCAAAAGCAGTTTCGCCTAATTGGGTTTCTGCTGACCAGTAAATTGGATAAACAACCAACCTGGAATGATTTAACAGCGCCGCAGAAATTCCCGTTGTTCCCAAATCAATACCTAAATACCAAACGGCTTCTAGATCATTGATACTCGCCTGAGAATCATCACTCAAAATGTCACTGACAAACAAAGCATCTTTGGGTTCCGAAATAGTACCTTCCTTTTTTTTTTCAGTATTCTGGCTCAAATCTAATTCAGCTTGGGGAATAGCTAGATTAGAAACTGCCACTATTGGTATATTCTCTGTTGCTTCACTGCCAGGAGATTCCGCTATCGGCCAACCTGTACTTAGCAGGTACTGACTATCATCCAACGAATTTTGCAAACTTTCTGAAAATGAATTTTGCAAACTTTCTGAATTTGTTGTCTGTTCCGAGTCAGAATTTAACTGCCAATTAAAATTAGCTAAATCTTGATCCAATTGCTGCAACTGAACTGCATCCAAAACAATATCTGGCACACCTTCCGTTTCCGTATTTTCTAAATACAGTAAATTTTCCTGTGGTGAAGCAGAAATATAAGTGGCTACTAAATCTTTGTCCTCCCCAGCAGAAGAAATGATGGGAGTCTCTTCTACTATCGTTTCTGGAGCATCAATAGATGGAAGTTGTTCGTCACTGCTGGCATCAACCAATAAGTCAGTCAGGACGGTGATTGTATCACTACTATCTGGCTGAGATTCGAGTGCTTTAGAAATACTGGCAAATTCTACCTGTGGCTGCGTTTCCTCTGCTAATAATGATTCTCCCCATAACTCAGATAGTTGCTCTGTTGGTTCTACGACAGTACCAGAACTCTCTGATAAAAGATTTAAATCTTGTTGCTCAACAGGATCTGACAACACCAACTCCTCCTCCTGTTGCTCCTGAATAATTGGAGATGGGGATATACTATCGACAAACTCAGATTCTAAGAGAGAATCAATTTCTGAAGTAGATATCTCATCTTCTGGCAACACCAACTCATCCTCTTGTTGCTCCTGAATAATTGGAGATAGGGATATACTATCGGCAAACTCAGATGCTAATGGAGAATCAGTTTCTGAAGTAGATACCTCACCTGTTGTTACCATAGGTAAAATAATCGCATCTGTTGGTTTGGGAGTCTCTTCACCACCAAACAAACTTGCATAAAGTTGATCTACATCATCAGCACCCTCTGGTTGTAATTCATTGGGGACATTAAAAGTCGCAGTAACTGAAGCGGGTAAATCATCTGCGATAAGTTCTGACAGCACTCTATCCAGATTCTCCTCAGCGGGAGATTCTTCTGTCTCAGCAGCAATATCCTGGATTAGTTCTTCTTCAACAGCACTCTCTGGTTGTAATTCATCAGGGACATTAAAAGTCGCAGTAACTGAAGCGGGTAAATCATCTGCGATAAGTTCTGACAGCACTCTATCCAGATTCTCCTCAGCGGGAGATTCTTCTGTCTCAACAGCAATATCCTGGATTAGTTCTTCTTCAACAGCACCCTCTGGTTGTAATTCATTGGGGACATTAAAAGTCGCAGTAACTGAAGCTGGTAAATCATCTGCGATAAGTTCTGACAGCACTCTATCCAGATTCTCCTCAGCGGGAGATTCTTCTGTCTCAACAGCAATATCCTGGATTAGTTCTTCTTCAACAGCACCCTCTGGTTGTAATTCATTGGGGACATTAAAAGTCGCAGTAACTGAAGCTGGTAAATCATCTGCGATAAGTTCTGACAGCACTCTATCCAGATTCTCCTCAGCGGGAGATTCTTCTGTCTCAACAGCAATATCCTGAATTAATTCCTCAGCACTATAAGACGCTGGCTGTATGTCTAACGATGGTGATGATAGTACTGTTTGAGTATCTACCCCAAACAGAAAAGATTGAGCATCTGGAGATTGTTGTTGTAAATGCTGAGTCAAATTATTCAGAAAATTCGCCATCAACTGTTCACCTTGGATTCCCTGACTGTGCATTTTTGCCAGCGCTTGGGATAGAGACTGATGATAGGTGGTGATGTTGCGCTCTAGTGAGCCAAAGACAACATTGACAGTTCCATCTAGTGATAGCAAGCGTTGATCTAACTCCCTTGCCAGAGTAGCTAATCGATCTGTCTCCTCCCCTGAACCCAAAACAGGTTGCATAGCAGAATTTAATGCTTCTTGCTTCTGTTCACCTGTTAACAAACCGGGAGAAGTAGGCAAAGTTCGTGTCAAATGTGGTAATAAATTTGGCACTAACCGACTGATTAGCACTTGCAAAAATTCGGAAATTATCTGCTCTTGGTTCGCTAACTGCTGTGTTAACGAATAGTTTTGCAGTCGCTTTTGCTCTAGCTGCCTAATCTCCTTGACAAGAGTAGCTCTTTCTTCCAACAGTCCTGATAATTCTGCTTGTAAGGGCTGAAGCAAAAACGAAATTTCATCTTTGAATTGTCCTGCTGTAAAATTACTTTGTTCTTGTTGTGATTGAAAGGAATGTGAGGCTGATTGGTTCTGCTCCTGCTCCACAAACCGTGTCAACAAAGATGATAGCGGTGGAGTCTCAGACTGGTTGGGGGCGCTGCTTTCTTCTGATTCCTCACTTTCGTCGAGTTTCACAAGAAAGTCTCGCACTCGTTGTAAAACGTCTTTGTCTTCTTGTCCCTGACCAGACAGCAGTTTAGATAGACGATTGCCACTGTTAGACAGTAAGTTGTCAATGTCTGCAATCAGTTTGTGAATTTCATCTGCACGGGAAGTCACGTTAAATTACCTTATCTAGAAATGTACTTTGATTTTTATGGTATTTACGATTACAGAAGTTCTCAGTGGCAAAAGTTATTGCTCAGACTTCTGAGGGCAATTATGTTATGAATTACTGGGAGATGCAACTTGATCCTCAGGGTTTGCTCCCTTTTCAGGCAGGTCACCCAATTTTGGACTTTGTTAAGTGTAGAATTCATCCTTAATGTTATACTTTGAACTTAAGAATAAATCATGTGTCCGTAATGAGCAAACACTAAGAGAAAATAAAGATTGCTGAGAAAAAATTATCTGGTCGTTTTCTTGTGTAACATAGTTTAGTTTCCCCTTTAAAAAGCGGCTGTAATTTTATAGCTTGGACTTAAAACACGATCTTGCTTGTTCAGTTGATAGCAGCTTTAATAAATATGTCCTAATGGAAGATCGATATAGCTTGCAGACATCCGCTCATAACTGGATCACTTCAGCGCCCTTTTTTGAAGGGTTGCCTGAATCTATTGTGGAAACAGCCCTCTCCCATCTTGTTACCCGTACCCACCCTGCCAATCAAGTAATTTTGCTAGAAAATGACTGGGGTGGTTCTGTGTATTTTATTGTAGATGGGTGGGTAAAAATCCGTACCTACAATTTGGAAGGAAAAGAGGTAACACTAAATATTATTGGGCATGGAGAATTATTTGGAGAAATGGCGGCGCTAGATGAAGTTCCCCGTTCTACTGATGTTATTACTCTTACTCAAACAATGATTGGGAGTATGCCTGCTCAAGATTTTGTTAAGTTGTTGCAAACAGAACCCTTGGCGGGACTCAGATTGGCGCAATTAATGGCAAGACGTTTACGGCAAGTAAATCGGCGATTACGCCTGCGAGAATCGGATAGTCAATCGCGGGTGGCAGATACCTTGCTATTTTTGGCAGAAGGACAAGGAAAACGAGGACAGACAGGCACGGAAATTCCTAATTTACCTCACCGGGAATTGAGTAGTTTAAGTGGTCTGGCGCGGGAAACAGTGACACGTGTATTGACAAGGCTGGAAAAAAAAGGCTTGATTGTACGGGAGCAAGATGTTATGTGTATCCCCGATGTGTCAGCTTTGGAAAAAATGATTATTTAACACCTTGTTCAGTTATGAATATTTTAGATTCTCTGCCAGATGAACCGGAGGAAACTCCATCTCCTGTATCACCAACCCCCAATAATCAGTTAGATCAACAAAAGCAGTTGAAACGCCCCCAACTTCAGGTTGATGCACCTTTGAGGATGGTAGAAACAGCATTTTTAGCTAGTACTGCTAGTTTGATTTGGTTTATTAATTTCTATTTTCCCTTGGGTCCAGTGTTACGAATATTTTTTCCTGTTCCCATCGCTCTGGTTTACTTACGCTGGGGTAAACGTGCTGCATGGATGGCTGCTGTGACTTCTGGCTTACTGTTAGCTGTGCTAATGGGTCCAGTTCGTAGTATGTTATTTGTGATGCCCTTTGCTTTGATGGGTGTCCTATTGGGGGCGACGTGGCATCGTCGTGTACCCTGGATTGTCTCGATTACTTTAGGTATGTTGTTGGGTACGTTGGGTGTGTTTTTCCGCTTGTGGTTGCTGTCGGTATTATCTGGTGAAGACCTGTGGGTTTATGTGATTAACCAGGTGACAGAAATCATTGAATGGATTTTCCTGAAGTTGGAAATATTGGCGACTCCGAGTGTATTTTTTATCCAAGTGGGTGCGGTGCTTTTAGTTGCATTTAACAATTTGATTTATTTGTTTGTGGTACATTTGTCCGCATGGTTACTTTTAGATCGTTTGGGAAATCCTATCCCCCGTCCCCCTCGTTGGGTACAAGTGTTGATGGATTATGAGGGTTAGTCATTGGTCATTGGCTATTAGCAAGTGATAACTGAATCAAGCCGCTTCAAGTCTCGTGAATTTATGGGGTAAATGCGTTTTCCCTGTTCCCTATTCCCTGTTCCCTTTGACTATGATTAAGATTTATACACAAATTGAACAGGGTGAAGCATGGTTAAAAAGTTATCGTGGTAGTTTACCCGTGTTTGCTTGTGTTTTAGGTTTTACAGAAACTGCTTTGCTACCTGGTATTTCGGCGGCTGGTTTGACTCCAGAAGATCGACAGTATACGGCTTGTGCTGATGCTGAGTTTTTGTATTATGGTGCTGCACATCAGCCTAAGTATCCCCTACCACCTTTGACTGCTGGGGCTTCTCCTGTGCTGATTTCCCGTGCTGTAGTGGCTGGGTTGAAGTTACCAGTTTATTTATTTAATGCGGGTTTACCACAGGTTCCGGCTGTGCCAATTATTGATTTGGGTGGTACGAGTGCTAGGTGTTTAAGTACAGGTGTAGCTATGGAAATAGCGACGGTGAAACATTTGTTGGCACAGGGTTTACGTTGGGGTTCTCAACTGAGTGCTAATATTTCCCAGAGTTATCTAATTTTAAGTGAGTGCGTTGTGGGTGGGACTACGACTGCGTTGGCAATTTTAACTGGTTTAGGGATTGATGCTGTAGGTAAAGTTAACAGTAGTCATCCTGTTTGTAACCATGAGCAAAAGTTGGCTGTGGTGCAAGCCGGTTTAGAGAAAGTTAAAAATCAAAATCCTATTGATCCTCTTGCGCTTGTAGCAGCGGTGGGCGATCCTATGCAAGTGGTGGTAGCTGGGATGGCGATCGCAGCTAGTCGTCGTTGTGGAGTTCTATTAGCTGGTGGTACACAAATGCTGGCTGTTTATGCTCTGGCTCAAGCGATCGCTCAATCTTACTCTTTATCTTGGCAACCAGAGGCTATAGTCGTTGGTACGACTCGTTGGGTAGCAGAAGATCCTACTGGGGCTACCGTTGATTTAGCCCTCAGTTTAGGCAAAAATAGCATTAATTGGGGCAAAGAAACTCCTCCCCTGTTGGCTACACAGTTAAGTTTTGCTGATTCTCGTTACCCCCAACTCCGAGCTTATGAGCAGGGTTTTGTCAAAGAAGGTGTTGGTGCTGGAGCCGCTTGTATCGCTGCCTATCTGAATCAAAATTGGCAGCAAGAACAACTTTTAGCAGCCATTGAAGCCCAACTTGACCAATTAGTGAATTCGCTCTCGCAGTAGTTGCTCTTCCAGCGCCGCAATGCGATTATAAGCTGCTGTTAATTGCGCTGTCAGTCTTTGGATTTGAATTTCTGGTGTTATTTGCTTGTCTCCAGCTTGGGGATTCATATCTGGATAAATACCATCTATCAATACATCCTTATGCTCTAAATCAGCATTCCAACTGCTCCGCCCTCTAAACTTGTAATGTTCAACTTCATGATTTTCTAGATAATTGTCTTTTGGCTGTTTTTGCTCTAAAAAGCAATCAGACAAACCCTGAGATAGTTTCCTGTCAAGGTTTTCAATCACCTGATAGATAGCGTCTACCTTTTCGCTCAGAGTCAGTATTTGTTTTTGTAATGGCTCCATTTAATACCTTGATCACAAAATAGTTTCTCTATGTTATTCAATTTACTTCCAATGTTAAAAATATTTATGATTTATTTAATCTTTCATATTTTTTGAGTAGTTTGCTCACTAAATTATCATTTATACATACAATTCAACAAACATCATCAGTGTTACTCACGATTTTTTGCAAAAAAGTTAAATATTTTGCTTTTATTGACATAAACTATGCTAAAAATTGGTTAGTTCTTTAGGATTTATTTATATTCTATCAAGATTGTTAATTAGAGATGATTGAATTCAAGTTAATCGAGGATTGAGAGTATGAATCGCAATTTTAGATAGTATTACCTTGACAATCTATCCCCAATGTCTAAAATTAGGAAATTGCGGCGCAATTTGCTCAAAAATCAAATAAAAAAATTATTTAGAGAAGTCAATTATAGTCCAAAAGTAAAAAATCAATGGATCGACGGTCTTTTTTGGTGGGTACAAGCGGATTCGCAGTTTCCCAACTCCTAATTGGGTGTACTGGTAAAAACCAGATACAACTCAATGTACAGCTGTTAAAAGGTTCTATCCCTCCTCAGGTGGTTAATCAGTTTCACAAAAGTTTGCAGCCAGAGGTAAAATCAAAATTTGTACCCATTGATCAGATTTATGATCTATTTCAGAAATTACAAACTTGGCAGCAACCAAAAACTGATAATCAAGAGGTATGGAAGC
>NZ_JBPWOA010000007.1:0-5371 GCF_051781005.1 Anabaena sp. WFMT
TGTGACTTGAACGAAAAAATGGGCTTTTAGCTCACGTTATGCTTCACAAAGCAGATGTCCATTTTATGATTCGCAAAGATAGTGAGAGTAGAAAATTTCTTTTTCCATGTAATACACGGAAGAAATTTGTTAACCTAACGGTGTATTACATGGAAAGGGTTATGCTGAAACGGGATATCCAGGGGAAATTCACCCTGAAAAACGATGATTATCGTCAAGTCCGCTCATTGAGACTAACAGATGACACATGGAAAGCATTGGGCATAGCTGCTGAATGCTTAGGAATAACAAGAGCAGATTATTTAGAAGAAATAGTAAAAAGTAACAACCTACCAAGTAATACATGGGGAGAAGAAGACCCCGTTCCGTGTATTACACGGAAAAATAAGAATCAAGATCAACAACCTGACATCGCTCAAGAGCATACACCGACACTGCCTAACATGAAAGAACTTGAAGCTTTACATGACCAAGTATTACAGGAACTAAAATTAGGTAAGCAAGCCCCAGGATACAAAACAACCCAAAAAGCTCTTAACCAATTCATCACTCTATTGAACAAAACATTGTAAATTTTATACCTACTCCCCAACCTTATCTCGTTGTGGCTTGCGTTGTCCGACACTCCTACGCCCATTTTTCTTAGGAACTGCTTTAACATTGTCAGACTCAGTTGTTAAAGATATTACCTCAATCTCAGAACTAGGTGTATATTGTGGCATTTCCTCTGAAACTACAGCAGTATTCTTCTTTTTGCGCGTTTGTCTCTTCTTGGGTGGGGTTTGCACGAATGCTATCTCCGTAACAGAACTGGATATATTCTGTGTCATTTCCTGAGAATTCTGTGTAGTTTCCGCTACTACCACAGGAGATTCCTTCTTAGAGCGAGTTTGTCTCTTCTGAGGCTGAGTTTGTACCTCTGCTACCTCAGTCATAGAAGTTTGAGTATCCTGCGTCATTTCTTGGACGTTCTGTGTAGCTTCCGTAACTGCCACAGGAGATTCCTTCTTTTTCCGAGATTGCCTCTTCTTAGGTTCTGGGCTACCAGCTATTGCTTCTGAAGTAGGAATAGGAGTATTAGCCTGTACCGTCTCCTTCTCAGAACGTTTTTTCCGAGTAGATTTAGAGGTAGCAGTAGAAACAGGTGCAACAGTAGACTTTCCCCCCGGCGATAAATCCACAATCCCACCAGGAACCGAAGTCGAAGTCATCCCCATTTGTAACAAATGCCATAAATGTTCACGGCGACTTTCCATGTAAGAAAGTTTTTGTTCCCCCTCAGTCGCCTCTATCGCCATCCGTTCACACTGAGCAAGAGAAAGAGTATGTTCATGCAACCGCTCCAAAGTCAGCGTATCACAGCCATCATGCAACGCCGCCGCCACAGCCCGAATTAACCAATCCTTCAACACACCCACACAACCAATAGAACGCTCATAAAAATAAAACCAATGCTGCATCAAAGCCGGAATATCAAGCTGAAGGGGAACTTGCTTGAACAGCGCCAGTAAAACTCCCTGAAAATCCTGCCTATCTGGTTCATGTTGAAACAAATAACGGGGAAAATGGATATCCAACCCCCGGCGTGATGCCTGTCCACTTAAATTGCGAAAACTCAAAAGTTCATACGTGCCAATGAGAATATGCAACACACCAGTCACATTCGTCATGGACTTAATCCAATCCAACTGGTCTAAAAGCTTACCACCACTAGCTCCACTACCAATCTTCATTAAATGCTGTGCCTCATCCAAAATCACAGCCTTGACACCACGTTTACTCATCGCCTCTTCCAAAGCTTGACGTAGTTCAGGAGAATCATTGAATTGTGTCGTTTTACTGCGTCCACGCCCCTTTTTCTCCCAAGTCTGCTCGGCATCAATATCCACCATCATTCGCCGCTCGTAGTATGGTTCTCCCAACAACCTCAGTGCCGTGCGGTAATAATCAGCCCGATTAAACACCCCGCCGTCAGGAGGTCGTGTTTCTACCAGTAACAGTGGTATTGGAGAACCATTACCATTGCGATAGCCTGCTTCACGAAAACCATTCTGGTCAACAGTAGTCCCATTTAACCGTCTAGTAATTTGGCGAATCATCGTCGTTTTTCCCACCCCGCTCGGTCCATACACTAGGACATGAGCAAACCCCGCAGGTTCACGAATCGCACCCATGAGCAACATATCTACTTGCGCCAACTGGGGATGAGATATCGCATATTCCTTGAATTGGTTGAGTTGGGACTGTGCCTCCAAAGAAAAGTTCTCCATTATCTGTATTCCTCAAAGACAGGCAGTTTTGTGATATCCAACTTTTGGATATTTTCAGTTTTATGAACTCTGGAGACATCTTCACCGTTTGACTTGTTGATTGGGGACTTTGGTATAACTTGAACTTGGGTGACTGACGATACCTCATAAAAATGGGACGTTAAATTTTCCAGTACACTTTTGGCTTCCAAATCCCGTAATCTTTGCAGTAGCAAGGTTTCATGTTCTTGCGCTGAGGCAATAAAATCTGCTAGGCGTTTAGCTGAGATATTCGTACCCTGAGAATTACGCTTGTCCTTTTGTCTGATTTCCTCTGCGGCTAACAGCACTTCTTTCTCTGTGCGTCCCACAAAGGTGCTGTAATACTGGGAGATACATTTAACCCAGCGTCCCTCTAGGTAGGCATAAGCTACACCCATATCAAAAGGGTCATAACGCACGGGGACTTTAGTTTTTTCTACTCCCGGATTGCGGAAAGCATCATTCCAGTAATAGAGATAATTGACTTTAATTCCCTGTCCGGGTTGGATTAAAGCCGTTCCTTTGGCTGTACTGGGGCGTGTGGACATGAGGAAGTCTTCGTTGTAGGCAATGTGTCGGTGTTCTCGTTCTCCTGCAATCAGCAACCCGTCGGTATAAACTTGTAATGGTGTTGTCCCCAAAGAATCATGATCTAAGTTGTCATAGATGGAGTAAGCCCACTCGGTTAGGTAGGTATATAAATCTGCCAATGTCCACACGGCAAGTTGTTTGGGGTCAACAGATGAAGTAAGTTGCCTTGGCTGTTTGCTGGCTTGGGTGTTGCCCAAGAGGTTGTAAACAAACTCGGTATTTGTTGTGCCAAATAATCGTTCAATGACTGAACCAAAACGCGGTTTGCCACCAGGTCTGGTTTTTTTGATGCAGTGATAGCGTGCTAGTAGGGTGTCAAAGTAGAGGCTATGAAATTCTTTGCCTCCATCTACGACTACGGCTTGGGGAAAACGACCAAATCGCTGGACACAAGACCGTAGTGCCATCATGCAAGACCTGTAACTGGGTGGGTCAAAGGTGAGATAAAGGGCGAGGATACGTCGGGAATAGGCATCAATGAGTAATGTCAGCCAAGGTCTTCCTAAGTTCCGTCCTGTAGCTTGGGAGCGTAGTTCGATGTCGAGTTGGGTGTGGTCAATGTGGACGATGGCAAAGGGTCTGTCTCCATGTCGGGGTGTGGCTTTGGTTAGTTCTAAGATTGTTGGTTCTGTTGAGTATGCGGTTTTTGCTCCCTGACGTTTTTTGGTTTGTTCGTGGATTGGTCGCTGTTTGAGGCGGTGATAAAAGGTACGAGAACTCAGGGGTTGTATATTTAATTCGTTGCAAGCTCTGACATATAATCTATATACTGAAGCGGCTGGTGCTTGCCTTGGTGTCTCAAAGTGTTCGGTAATAAATTTATCGAGTAATTCACTTGATTGGTTTGGTGCTTTGGGGTGACGATTTCCTCGATTTTTTGCCCGTGGTAGTAAACCAACATAACCGCAACCATACCTGGCTTCGGCTTCTCGAAACTGTTTTACCCATCGTTTCAGGGTGCTTGGAGCTATGTCGAGGTAGATGTCTGTGTGGCGCTGGATATAGGCTTGTACTAGATGAAATCGGCGATTTGCTTGGCTGAGGTCGGTTGGAGAAGCGGCATCCATGAGTGCCTGGACTGCATCATTGATGGTTGCTTGTTTTTCTGAGTTCTGGATTTTGATGCTGCCGCTTTCCAATAGTTGCAGGAAATATGCTGTTGGTAGTTGGATGGGTTGTCCAATTTCGGGTAGGAGTGTGGTGGTGGTTTCGCCAATATTTACTAATGTCCAGGGCTGAGAGTCCCATAGCAGGGTTGTGTTTGGTAGGAGTGCTGTGGGTGGGGGTATTGGTTGATGATGTTGCTGTGTTGTTAAGGCTAGATGTGTGTAGGCTTGATGGGTTTGTTGGTCTAGATATAGCTGTACTCGCCAGTGTTCTACTAGGGGTACGGCATACAGGTCTACGTAGAGTTGCTCTGTGGCTATCATGGCGTAGATGTCGTTGGCTCTGACTCCGGGGATTGAGGCAAGTGTGGCGGTTATGGTGATTCCGGGTTGGGCTTGGACTGCGGTGAGTATTGGTTCTGTGATGGTGTGGGGGATGTTGGTTTTGAATCTCAGGTAGTCTTCTAGGAAGATGAGGTTTTGGGTGAAGATGGGATGCAGTTCGCTATCGGTGCGGATATGGTATTTGAGTCCATAAGATTCAGCATGGGCTGTTCCCGGTGGGCTGTGCCATTTCCCGTCGGCAGTTTTTTGGTAGCGTCCAGGATATTTTTCGGCTAGTCGTTTGAGTTCGGTTTCGGTTTTCCATTCTTCCCAGGCTGCACCATCAGTTCTCAACACGAAGAAGTCTGGGGTATGGTAGTGACCTATTTTGCGTCCTGTTTTGTTGTGGTACTGGATTTTGAAGGGGGGTGGCTGGTCGTAAAACTCTAATACTTCCTCTTCGTGTTCCATTTGGTAGATTGCCCACAGTTCTACGGTGTGGCTTTCAAATTGGATGGTTTGACCCATTTTCCGGCTGGGGTAAACTCCGCTGACGTTTTTGGCGCGTCCTTGTACACGGCGTGAGGGTGGGGCTGACCTGATTGTGGCAATTAGGTCTTTGGTTTGTGCCGTTAGTTGCTGTTGGTAACACCATTGGTCAAATTCAGAGGAGTTCATGGAACTAGAAGATGATAGGTGTGTGTTTGGGTTTCTTTTTTTCTTGACTCTTCCTAAAACCCTATATCTAAAGACAGTTTTGGGGTTTGACTACACAAGTCTATATTACTGATTACGGGGGAAGTGAAGCATATCTTGGTTATTTTGAATCATATCTTTGGACGAAAGTTGAAATTTGTGCTGCTAAAAGCTGGTTGTTTGTCGGGATTTTGTCCACTGGGGTTTTTTCAACTCATGTTCATATTATGGTGCAGAAAATCTACTTTGGTTCATTATTTGTTGCAAAGTTTTATTTCGCTTTTTCCCGTAAGGCCTATTTTGTCGTTACTTATGGCTCATTTTATGGTTCACAACTTAGCCCAGGTTATGGTTCAAGTCATA
>NZ_JBPWOA010000008.1:0-14386 GCF_051781005.1 Anabaena sp. WFMT
AATATCTTTCCTGGTTTTTAATAATTTATTGACTATCATCTGTTTCCTATTATTCTTTTTTTGTATTTAATTATACTCAAAGTTTATACTATGTGTTATTAGAGGCATACCCACCCCCCCCTAAATTATAGAGAATACTTATTTTTATAGTACGGGTGGACATGATACATTTTCTGGCTTTTTGTACTTAGATTACAGAAATACCTTTAAAATCGCCTACAAGCTGCTTTGACCTATCGGCTGATACATTGGGCATTATGCAGAATACAACCCTTTCTGTGAGGGATTGGGTTGTTTTGATGGCTTTATTTGATGGACATACTGAGGCAACTTTTCAAAAAATTAATTTAGATTTTTCCTGGGTAGTTTAACTCAACTCGCCTAAACCCCTATTACCGCCCCCCTTGCCTCTACATGGCTTCTCTTTCTTTATGCTTTGGCTTTTATTCATTCCCAATAATTAAACCCCGTGAAGGGGTTTTTGTGTGGGGTGGGTTTGGAGGGCGTTGAGGGCGATCGCTCTATTCTGTTCCTAATATCTCAGTTTTGATTCTTGAACAGAATAAGGCTTAAAGCTTTATGGCGTAAAGCTTTCAAAGGAATTAGAATTTATTTATGTCTACCCGTGGCAATATTTTGGCTATGGCTACCCCAATAAATCGAACCAATAGAGGGAAGAAAAAAGAAGCCGCATTTTCATTATTTGCAAGAGGCTACAGTCATCCAGAGATTGCCAAGGAGATCGGAATATCTACCCGCACCCTATCTCGCTGGAAAGCAGATTATGAAAATCAAATTTCTTCCCAGCCCAAAGCAGATAGTGAAATTGTTATATCAGCACAAAACGATATATCACAGCGCATAAATGACTTGCTTGATATAGCATTGGATAGCTTAGAAGATATTCTAGACGATAAAGAATCTAGGAAAGCTGATAAACTCCGCGCGATCGCAATTATTGGAGATTGGGCGCGGCTGGGTCGAGTTAGCAAGCAGGAAGAATTGGAAGAAAAAAATAGATTTCCTATGGAAATTGCTGAGGCACAAGCCAATTTAGCTGAATTAAGTGATTCTGAGCTTAAAAAATTATATTTTGAAAAGCTGCAAGAAAGCAATGGTTAAGCAAGCCGACTAACATTCAAATAATTGTAGATATTTCTGCTGCACTCCATTAGTCAAAGATGGCCATACTAGATTAATCAAACCGGAATTATAAGCAATGCCATAAACCGCCCGCGCTATTTGTTCACCCATAACCAGAGCGCGATTTAGCCGCAGTTTCCACGCTAATTCAAAGGGCATACTATCAATTGTCGCTAATGGGTAGATTTCATTGATTTTGGCATCGACTAAAAGCAATTCTTCATTAGGTGTGATAACTTCCAGAGAATTGCTTTCTGAAGTTTGGTCACTGGTAATTGGTAATTGGTCATTGGGGATTGGTTCGATATCATCTAGTGATAACTGATCAACTACCGTGCTAAACAAATTAGTAATCCTTTGTTGATGCTCAACAGAAATTAATTGCCAAGCTGATATTTTCTGTTTTTCTGTGATGGTGTCAAACAAATCCTCACATTCCTCTCTAGTAGAGGTTTTAACTAATTCCTCAGCTACCAATGGGACAATCGGATCAACTTCTACTGCTTCAACTAAATTAACTACAACCTCAACCGGACTATTAATAGCTTCTCTTTGAGTTTTTACGAACTCCTTATGCTTCAGGTACATTTGGCAATATTCCCAGTCCTGAGCATTAATCTTTCTGGCTTTCCATTTTTGTCCGGCCACTTTTTTCTTATCCAAAGATAATCCAATCTGCTCCATCGCTTGTCCAAATATTTGGCCGTTTGTCATATTTTTGATTTGAAACCCTAGCGCGTCAGCAACATCATCCGGGTATTTTTTAGCCTTCTCGCCTAACGGATTATAGTCATTAGGCTCTAACCATTTATTTGGGTCTAAAAACTCATGCAGCCCTAAATACTCCCTGCATTTGCGCTTTCTTGAGTTCCAACGAATATCAGCAGCAAATCTGTCACCATGCTTCATCTGTCTGGCTTCTGCTGCATAATCTCTAGCTGATGATTCCTCAATATCTTGATTCAGTAGATAAAAATTTTCTAATTGACGCTCGTACTTACGACCGCTATTTTTCAAAGCCATAGCAGCAAAACCAGTAAATTCTCGCTCTGTTTTTTTATGAGTAAAAACAGTTGCCTCTATCAATTCTTCACCAAAGAGACGTAACATTCTAGTTTTTAAATATCCTGATTTTAACTCCGGTGGCACTTCTTCACCATGCGCTATTGCTTCCATTATTGAATCAGATAAAAATTCTGCTGCTGCAATTTCTTCGGCTTCTCTAATTTCAATGCCATCCCAAATATTAGATAGTTTATTTTTTATTTCTTTAGTTCCTCTCTTTGGAGTTGGGTTAATTTCATTGATGCCATAACCAATTTCCTCAAGATGTTCTCTGGTGAATTGGCGTAAATACTTGGCAGTGATGCTTCTGTATGCTTGGTTTTTGCAGAATAACTCAAAGAACGGTGATGAAAACTCACCAGACATTACATCATATTTTCTGTTATAACTTAGCAAATACTTTGAATTGGCTTCATAATTACGTTGATAGTAAGCTTTAATATCTTCAAGTGTAACTAAATTAGAAGGTAGTCCCATTGGCTCAAAACCTTCTTCTGATACCCACATATAGATATCTTCAGCACCTCTAACTCGATTGAGAAACTGTTTAATTTCTCTATCCATTAAGATGCCATTACAGAATGCAAAGACACCGTTAATAAATCTTTGATTTTTTAAGCTAACTCCTGAAATAATTGATGGTGAACAAATAACCATTAAGTATTTTTTTGATTCCTCATCAGGTTTATTATTGAAAGCTTTCACCCTTGGGTCATGTTGATTATCGGCATGAATTTCTAATATTAAATCTTTCAATTCTGGGAAGTTTTGACGCACATACTCAGCTAAAGATTTACAACCCTTAACGCCGTTTTTTAAGTCATCTAGCACAAAACATGGTATACCAGTGGCTATCTTTTCAACCAACTCTGATAATAAACCTTCTGGAGATTCAGAAACATCAAAGTTAATATCAGGACGTTGTGGTTGATATTTGTTAATAATCAATCTCACTGGTGTTCCTTGTGGTGCAAGTGCTTTGATTAAATCAATTTCTTTTTGAGTGATATCTGCACTCATAAATAAGCACATACCTTGACCATAAATAGCTGAGTCGATGTGTGCTTCCAATGTGGACAGTAACAACGGTCTAATATTATCTTTATTGCAAAGTGAACCGAACAGAAAATCAAATACCTGATCCGCTTCATCAACTAATAAAATCCCTTGGTGTTTGGCTAAATGTTTCGGGTCATATTGATAAGCACTCGGAACGCAAAACGACGCTTTCTTCTTATCAGAATATTTAACATTAGAGTTACTCTCTTTGTAGGTAAGCCCTAAATCGGTGCTAGTACTTCTAGCTAAACTTATGCGATTATGCCAGCTATAAAATGCTTCTGCTTTATTCGCATAGGGGACAACTGACTCAGTTTTACCAGTGCCAGCATCACTAACAATTATATTCATAGTTCCGGGTTCAATTAAATCACCCAAAACCTGCTCTAAATGAGGTACATTAACAACTTTATAGGGAACTTCAGTGATATTAGTTAACCCGTGTCTAATTGCCTTTAATTCATCAAATCGAGAGCGTTTTTCAATGTCTTTCTGTTCCTGTATTTTCTTGGTTTCTGCGTTCTTGACTCCGAGTTTAGCAATTGTGAAAAATTCTTTGCTACTGATGTATTCAATCTGGCTAAAATCTTCTAGTTCATCAATATCACCACAAGTTTTATCTACTTGACCCCACCAAGCCACAGAAACATCAAATTTATTGGCATTAAGTCTAATTAAAAACTTGCGATAATCTTCGTAAACGCTCTTATTAAGAACGCTTCCAGCATCAGGAGGAATTATAATTTTACCTTTTAATAAAGGTTCAATAGACTTATAATGTCCTAGAAAATTATGTCCACCGATGCCAATTACCTGAATATTTTTGTTATTACGCCATAGCTTAAAGGCTGTTAGTAAACTTTTTAATCCACCTTCCATCACCCAAGTTTCTGTTATTTCCCCTGCGTCTGGACTTACCCAATGAAAAATAGGTAATTCTCCATTGGGTAAGTGTGGAACTGCGCCGCCACTCTTTCTAGATGACAGACAATAATATTTCGGGCTTCCCTCACCACGATGATCATTAGCAATATTTACCCCAACAATCGAACTATTATCCAGGTATGAGAAGCCAATACCTGAACCGCCATGAAAAACACCCTTAGCAGCATTGACCCCACAAAGATTGTCAGGGAAGCCAGCTGATGATATCCCAGGCTCCCAGCTATATATCCAATTTTGACTAATTGCTAAATCAATCTCATCAGGTAGAAAGCCTCTGTCTAAAAGTCTCTGTCTATGGTTTTGGGATAATCCAAAGTGTTTAACCAATCTTCTAAGAAGTTGGTTCCTCTCCTCAGACGACATGACATTAATTGGACTCTCGTAGCTTTCTTGTGGGGTATAGGGAACAGATTGACCTTTATCATCAACAGGGTTAAAAATCATCCACAAGCCGTCTTTGGTAAGAGATACGGCTTTGTGTCCATTAATGACTTCGCCTATCCTTACTTGGCTGAATTTCATGCAGAAGGGGTGATTGCTATCTACTTTTTTCCGACAATCACCGTTAGTATCGCCACAGAAGCAAGGTCTGTTTTTATTGGTGGGAAGCAATCTACTCATCTCCCACCCCCAAAACTAATGCTTCAATTTCTAGAAGCCTTGCTATATCTGCCTTATCAATGTGTCTTAGCTTTGATAATCGCTTCAGAAAAGCTTTGTCTTCCAAGTTAAGAGCAGGATTTTTGAGCAATTCCGTTGGTTTGGGGCAATCTCTCTCATATCCAGTGCAGCAGGCTCGATGTAGCGTTCTTACAAACGTATCGAAAACGCAAAATAAGCGTAGTTCTTTCTCGCAATTACGACAAATTTTGGCACTTATTTGTGCTTTTTCCGCTGATAATGGTTGATTTTCTGGCTGAGAATTGCTAAAATTAGCTTTAAGTAAAGCTTTTTTGCAATTCCCTCTACTCTCTCCAGTGGTGGGTTTTTGCATTTGCAAAATTCCTTATATGTGTTTGTGGAATTTTGCCAGCTAACAATTTGCAAAAATCTATATCAACCGCTAAGATAAATGTCAACTAATAAATAATTTTATCTATACGGTCGGTTCGAGTTCCGCAACAGTAAAACGAGTGCAAATCGTTTTAGTTAACTGGCTAGGTTCTTGAGTCGATTTTTTTTCGACTCAGTAAGATATTGATAGCATTTTTTCCTCCCTAAAAAACATTTTGCCAATAGAGGCTGAAAGCTTTGTGCTGTAAAGGTTGTAAAAATCACATCTTTGTTAGGCTATTTTTACCTTTCCCCTCCCCTTGCCAGTATGTATAGAAAGTTTCTCTTCATCGACCGTGAGCATCTGCCAAGTAACATCATCATGCAAGTTTCTCCCCCAAGATGAATAAGCCTTAATCAGAGGTTTATAATACTCATCATTGAACTTGTCAGACTTTTGAGACAAATTAATTGAAGCTTGAATTAATTTATAAGTGTGTGGCGATCGCGCTGAATCGAAAGGATTTTTGGATTGTTTTAAATTTTTTACATGGCTTCTGATTTCAGAGCAATGCTTAAATTTGCCGTCACCTTTTTTAATAGGAGTGCAAATTTCATTGATATCGCCATTTCTCATCTCCAAAACAATATGATAAAACCATTCAGTTGCATTTATATATCCAGACGGATATATAGGATGGACTTGTATGCAAATTTCTAGTATTTGTAGTAAAAGCTCGCCTAATGGTTCAATTGCTGTTGCAATATTGCGACTGACTGATATTTTATGTTTTGAATGCCATTTTTTCTTAAGTAGCCAATGTAGCGCAACTTTCCAAACATTATCATTGAAATTCAAATGTTGAATTAGTCCGTTATTAAACGGGATTGTAGGGGAAACAAAAGCTTTAATTGAACTCATCGCGCTATCCCAAGGCGGATCTATCATTTGCGTTGGTATTGTTGGAATCATAATTTATTTTGTGCATTGCTTTGTAAGAATTAATTATTTCCATCGGCTAGACCACAAAAAATAATTTATTTTGTGCGATCGCACTTTTAGCACTTTCAGGGTGCAAAATTTAACCCCAAATAATTTATTTTGTGCGATCGCTTCTCTTGACTCAGGCATTGCACTATTTGTCCATCAGCTTTATCAAAATTGCCTCTAGTCTTTCTAAAGCGGCATTGGTTGAACGCTGATTTTCCTCAAATTTACGATTACTTTCTTCATTATTGCGGTCTAATCTCACAACGATGTTCTCTAGAATTGCAACTCTAGCATCATTGCTCAGTATTATGTCATCAAGCATTGTGCTACGACCTAACACAGTATTAGCAGTACCCGTAAAGTCGGTAACTTGATTTGATAGGTCATTCAGACTATTAGTTAGAGTACCAATTGTCTGTGTATTAATGGCTTGCTGTTCTGATACTAGGTCAAGCCTTTGGGCAGTCTGTTCTAATATGGCTTCTATGCGGTCTAGTCTGTCTACTGGTGGTGTAGTCATGGTGTTTTAGTTAGGGTGCGATCGCTAAATTAATCATTTTTCTGTTTATCTTCACCAACATAATTAGCCATGAAATCAGCGATAACATCACTCATGGTTTTATTTTCCAATACACATTTACTTTTAAATTGTTGTCTTAATTCAGGTTTTACAAAAACTCTTATTTCTGCCATATCCTTTTTACTCATACGCTTATTTATCCAGTATATCCAGTATGTCCAGTGCTTAGGCATTTTACCTATACAAAAATCTTATCATATACGTCATATATAATAACTATATCCAATACATCAACTATGTCAATTAGTGGATATAGTTGCTATGGTGGATATAGAAACAAATCAATCCCCAATGACTCACTGATTCCCGACTAATTCAACCATAAATCACACTGTAAGCCTTGTATAGCAAGGGATTGGAAGATTCAAACAGACACAGTGAAGCATAAACCGATTGATTCCCGCTTGTTTCCCGACTAATTGCCATCTAATTCAATTCTGATTACCGTCTGATTGACCCTACAACCCTTATGCGCCAACGCTCACAGCCTAACGGAACACAACACGACCTATTCCTTGATTTTCCCTCTAGCAAGACCTATTTAGCTCAATTATTGGGTGTTTCACGTAGCACCGTATACCTTTGGGAAAATCTAGCATTTTGGAGAATTACCAGTTTTAGGGACGCATACCCTAAACAAGAGGACGGTAGTTTTGACCGTCAAGCACCCCTAAGCCCTTACCAGTGTTGGGTTTTATGTAGAGTTGGCAGACTTATGAGCCAAGTAGTTACAGCCCAAAGGGTAAAGCAGGGGATAGCCAAAAATCAGAACTATTGCTCACTCTATACGTATCGCACCGCACTTAGAAACCTTAACAAAATAACCGCGTAATTCCTATGGCAACCACAACCAGACGCAAGAAAACACCAGTAGCTACACCTGAGACTATGCCAGCAACACACGAACTAGTATCAATCTCTGATATCTGCAAGGCTGAAAACATTACAGAACAGGCTTTCAGACTGGCTTTGATGGATGTTAGACCGGATGATTTTGACTCTATCAAAGCTATCCCCACAACCCAATCAGAACAAGTTTTAGCCACAATTCAAGCCACATCTAAAGCACTATCAGCCCACACCGTCCCCACAGATACCACACCCCAATTACTTGAAAGTCGAGCTACACAAGCATTAGAACCAGCACAGGAAACAGCCCCAAATATAGGAGATCAGCCACAAAATTCCGACATAGTGGCATCTGGTAGTAATTCCCAAATTAACCAAGCCAGTCAACCTGCGAACGGAACAGCCTTGACCACTGCTTTAGATGAGATTCTTGCCAAGTCGGAAGAGGCGATCGCACTTGCTGATTTAATTGCCGTTTATAGAAATGAGCAGATTTTAGCCAACGCTGACACCAGGGACAAGGAACTGGTAGCAAAGCTGAGAGAACAACGTAACGACGCTAGACACGCAACTTTTGACCGTCTGAGGGATTTGAACGCAAAACAACCCATTGCACCGGAGTTACCCGAACTAGACAGCACCCTAGACGATGAAATAGCCAGTCTAGCCCGTGAACTGGGAAAGCAATTCAGCTTAGGCAGATAGAGCTACTAGAGCGTCAAATTAAGGAACTGAAGGCACGGCATAAGCCAAAGCCAAGGATTAACCTTCTACTACCCTTTGACCTGATAAACGCCACATTAGAGGGCATTGCCAGCTTATTCAACCCAGATGGAGACTACGACGATGATTAGTATTTTTGACTGCCTCAACAATTGTTTAGCCCACACAGTTAACTTTTTGTTACAGGGCAGTTACGCCAATGTCTACTGATTACCCAGAACAGCCAAGAAAAAAGCCTTGATTGTGAGTCAAGGCACTTAAGAAAAATTAAGATGTGGAGAATTTTACCATGATCAGCACCTTGCCAATTTGGTTCAATCAAATAGACAAATCCGTTGCGGCTGCTTTGATTGGAGATGGTTTTGAATTTATCGGATTGCTGGAAGATATCGAAACACCAGATTACTTGGAAGTTGTAACGGGTAGTTGGTCACTGGGTTCTATCTGTTCCACCAATGAATTAATAGTTTTGTCTAACGGTGCAGTTTTCAGTCTGGATTGTGATGGAGAAAGTTTATTAGAACTTCGTTGGAATGCAACTAAAAAATTGATTAGAGAGAAGTTGAGAAACTACCAACCATTGCCAAGTAATCACAACCAATTAAGTTTATTCGCTGCATAAAAAAGGGAAGCCGCAAAACTTCCCAACTACTTTTGTAAATTCCCAACGTAGGACAATTTACCTATTAATTATATGCCACGCACAACACAGAAAACCAAACTATCTGAAGCACAAGAAAAACTTAAAACTGCTGCTGTCACACCGGAAACAGTGAAGCTTGACCCTACACCAATTAAGGCTAATAGCAACCATCAAGCATCAGTTTTTAACCCCTCTGACTATTTAGCGTCTAATCTTTTTGCTGACACTTCCACACTGCCTAGAACAACCAAAGTAGATGCAGATAAGCAAATTCAATCTATATCTGAAAAGCGGGAAACATTGCGTTTAGTGGGTGCTAACTTGCAACTAAATACCGACGTTTACAAAACTGGCTCTCTGAGTGAGAAGATGTCCCAAGCTTCTATAGTTTGGAGTACAGACAGAATTGGCACTGATACTAAATTAGTAGGTTTAGAAACTGCCAAAGTTACCCACCAAATAGCTGAGGTTAAGTTAGGACAGACACAAGAGAAATTAACTCATGCAGGTATTGAATTAACAGGATTACAAGGTGAAACACCACTAAGACAAGCTTTCTGGGTTGCTAAGTTAAGTTTAATTGAGTCAAGAATTAGCCAAGTTGAGCTTGCTAAATTCCAACTTGATGCCAAGATTGGAGCTATTGAATCAGAAGCAGAAAGTATTAATTAATCAGGAATTGGGGTGTTAATTCACCCTTCTTTAATATGTACCAATATCAGCAACATTACACATCACGTAACGACCATGAACCCGGATATATCTATTTGATGGAAGCGGTAGGATATCACGGGTTTTTACCTGGATGCTTAACTAAACGATGCAAAATAGGGTTAAGTCGTAACCCACAACTAAGACTACAAAACTTTCACGATAATCAACCACCTTGCGACATTAAAATAGTCAAAACCATCTATGTAGAGGATATGGCAGCAGTAGAAGCCAAACTACATAAACATTTTAAATACTGCAATGTAAAGCTGACTAAATCTAAAGAATGGTTTGACCTAACCCCAGTTGATTTAATGAGGGTTAATCTCGCATTTAGCAGATATTCATCCCACGTCACAGCAGATATATCACCAGTAAAAATAAGCTTTGGATTGTTGGGAATAGCGGTTTTAATAATGGCATTAATAGCAACACAATCAACACCAAAGCAGCAGCAGTTAGAAAATAAACCGATAGTAGAAAGAGGTGTGAACCTATGAACTTTCAAACATTACGTAACGGGTTTGTAGTTGGTAGTTTAGGTGTTTCATTTACTGGTTTTATTGCACTGTTCACTCCTTATCAGCAATTCTCCCAATTCTTCATAGCATCTGGTTTAGGTGCTTTGGGTGCATCTTCCTTAGCTATTCAACAGAGTGAAAAAATCAATAAGCGTAAGTCTAAAAAGTTTCTGACTGAGATTGAAACTTTAAAAAATGACACTGAGCATTTTAGTAAATTACTACAAACTAAACATCAAGAACTAACTCAAATTGCCATAGACAGAGATGATTTAGCTAAATTGAATATTGACTTGGTAGACACCTTAGAACAACTCAGAACTGAGTTGAGCGACACTAAAACCGCGTTACAGGATACCAGAGATATAAATATTGATTCAGCTATTACTACACTGAGAGAATCGTTAGAAGAGGCAGTAAAACAGGTTAACGCTCTCATTCCCTTTCTAGTTAAGAAGTACCCAGATGTTAAGTTAAATTGCCAAGAATTAGCAGCACAATTCAATGACGATGTTAAATTGATGTCTGCTCAAATTGGGGTGATTTCAGATAACAACAGTTTGACAAATGAGGAATTAATAGCGGCTTGTTTAGCAGTTCAGCATGAGATTATCTTGAAAGGGTCAAGTATCAAAGCCAAGTTATACAAAGCAGCGTGTGACCATCTACAACGTCAACTATTTAACGTAATTCCCCTTACTGAACATGAGGAAAAATTAACAGCAATCAAAGACTACTACAGCCGCAATTTAAAAGCTATTCAGGAGGAGTTTAGCCAAGTTGCTGATAGTTGCATCAATGCTTATAAATCAGACTTTCATGAAGTTGTTAACGATGGTTTAGCGCAAAGTCAAGATTTAGAAAAGTTGCAGAATGAGATAGTTTCACTCAATGGTAAGTTAAAAGATTTATCTAAACCATTACAACTAGTAGGAGCCTCAGAAGCTGCTAGGGTAGGTAATTCCATCATCAATTACTATCATTCAAAACTAGGAATTACCCTTGATGGCTTAGACTTTAATAGCACTGAAACTGGCTATAAATTATTATTTCACCTGTCTAGAAACAACCGATTTATTGATACAGCAACTCTTAACGATGGTAATAACTCAGACAAGATAAAGGAGTTATCTGGAAGTTTGAACAGTCCCAAATTTAGCCAGAGTGAGAGAAGTAACTATGTGAGTCTTGACATCGAACTGAGAAAGGTGGAGAAGAAACAAGCCACGATAGAAGATATTAGGAGACTGATTGAACCGTCTGCAAAGTTTGGTGAGGTTGTTAGTAGGTATCATGAATCGAAACCAACTTTGAGAGTAATGACTAGAACAGGAGGAGGTAAAGGAATTGCTGTTAAGAACTTGTTAAACCACTACATTAACCACTGGGAGAACTGGGAACTATGGCTAAGTGACCCTCAACACGGTTCATTTGAGGATTATTGGAACTGTCCAAAAATTGCTAAATCTCCCACAGAAGCCAGCAACATTCTAGAACTCTTTATAGAGGAATTCACAGACAGAAAAAACAATCAATCATTTAACCCAGATATTCCAGTCATGGGTATTTTTGACGCATGCGATAAAACTTTTGACAGAAAAGAAAAAGCAGAAATTAGCCAGATATGGACAGAAATTAGACACCGAAAAATGAAGCTTTGTCTAATTGGTCAATCTGGTGAAGTAGGTAAGCAGGGTTGGACTTGGGACGAAATGAATAACTGTAGCTTGATGTTCATTGGTGATGCAATTGGAACAGCGATAAAACACGGTGATGATATGGGATGGTCTAGCGACATGAAAGCTAAAATACCATCAATTTATCAAAAAGTTAGTGATTGGATGAATGATAGCAACAGAGATTTACCAGCTAAAAATCATTACAGGTTAGGTTTATTAGTTGATGGTATGCGTTTTGATTTTGTGGAGATTCCCCCGGCTTTAGAGGGTGAATTAATTAATAATAAATCTTGGCTTGTTTCTTCACCGTGGCAGTCTAAAGCATTAAGCCAGGGTGAAGATGTGGCTTGTATTCACTGCGGTAGTTTGGAGGTTAAGAAGAACGGTAGAGTAGGCGAGAAACAACGTTATAAGTGTTCAGATTGCGGTAAAGGCTTTACAGTTTAGAAATTATCTATACATTCTCAAGAGGTGGCAATGTTTAATCTAACTGAACAATTTAAAACCAAAATCAACGACTGGGGTTTAATGTTTCATGAAAGCCAAGAGGGATTTTATCTGTACACAAATTTAGACAATGACAACCAAGCTTATAAATTTTTTCGTAGTGAAAATGAGGCGGTTCAGTTCATGAAAGACGGGTTATTTTTTTATAGAGATGGATTATGGGATAAATACATAAATAAGCCAAAAGCTCATTGTGAGATTTAACCCAAAAATCCCTCCAAAAATCAGGAGGGATGATTAAATGCAGGCAGAACATAATTTTATTAAGAAGATGTTGAATATGTTTGAATATTTAGATTTTAGAATCTTTGTCCAATTAATAAATTATGAAACATCTGCTGAAATAATTATTTATGACGATGTTCCTCAGCAGGTGGAATTATTTATTTTTGTTCCCACTAACCCATTACCAGCAGATTGCTTGATAGAGGCTGCTATCTTTGAGGCTATTAACAGGATAGATGAGGTAATTCTTGAAGCTAATAGCCTTAAATAATTTATTTGATGATGAATTACATATAGTGGGACAGGTCAATTTGTCAACGGATAAAATAAATAAATAATTTTTGTGGGACAAGGTGGAAATAATGCGATAGGTTCTGTCAGCTTTCCTACGGAACACTAGGCGATACCTTTGGTGAGCGTAGCGATCGCGCTTATCGATCCAAACTCTAACAACTAGTAAATTATTAATTATTAAATTTCAAGAGGATTATCCATAGTGCAAGTTACAAAGCGTTATAGCGGCGCGACTAGGATAATGGTGTAATCTGTTGATAATCAGTGTAAATCTATATATAAAAAGGAAAAAGGTCATGTTTGGGGAAGCAAACATCAGCAAAGAATATACTGACGTTAAAAGCATAATGGCTTGTTTAGTAGCAATAAAACTTGCTCCATGTATTAAGGAGGAAGAACTTATGTCTTTTCTAGAATGTGTAGATGGCTTGAATAAATCTCTTATTAAATATGAAGAAATAAATGATAATGACAAGGATACGCGTCGAGATGTTAAAGAAAGAATCAGAGATATAGGTAAATCATTAAACACAATGGGTGGACTCAAATTAATGAAACTTACCTATGAATTTCTAACACCTAGTCGCAAGCTATCACTTATTTTAAATCAAACTTGGTCTGGAGTTGGAGATTGGCTTGCATAGTTTGGCAGTAAAAAATAAAGGTTCTACCGCTCTCTTTATGATGTTTTCGGAATAATATGGATTAAAACCTTATTCTGAGTGAATTTAAGGTTTTAATCCCTTAAGAATAGGCGATCGCAGTGGCAGAAGAGAAAAATAAATAAATAATTTATTAGTAGAGCGTATCCCCTGTAAATGTAAGCTGTAGATCACAGTGTCTACAGTGGCTTATGAAAATCAACAGGCACGGACGCGCCAAAGTTCTGACACAGCAAGAAATACAGTTAATTTTTAGTCAAGGTTTAGACAATGACCGCGATAGAATGCTGTTTGGTGTGTGCCTATTTAGCGCCTGTAGAATTAGAGAATGTGTAACGCTGCAAACTCAAGATATTTACACCCCTAAAGGTGAAGTTAGATCGCAATTCGTGATCAGGAAATCAAACACCAAAGGTAAACTGGCCACTCGTTCAATACCAGTGATTGAAGACTTAAGGCGGTTATTTTCTGGCTACTACTCAATAGCTGGTGAAATTTACCTGTTTCCCGGTCGCTTTGAGGGACACATAGATCACGATTCAGCAGCAAGGATTTTTAGGAAAGCTTGCCAACGAGTAGGAATTGTGGGAGCGAGTACCCACAGCTTCCGGCGTACCGCCTTAACCCAGATGTCTAATGCTGGTATACCGTTAAGGGTAATTCAGTAAGTTAGCGGACACAGGAATTTAGAACAGTTGCAAAAATATCTAGAGGTGGGTGATGAGCAGGTGTTAGGGGCTGTTTCAGCCTTGTCGATGTTGTCACCTGTGGTTGAAGTCGGGAAATGGGCTTATGT
>NZ_JBPWOA010000009.1:0-1297 GCF_051781005.1 Anabaena sp. WFMT
GATTGCACCAATTACTGAAGGAATCGCACTACGGAAACAGCAATAAATTATTGGCAATTTGGGAAATAAATAAATTATTGAATTTGGGGAATTAGTAAAGCTGCGAAAAATTGCGACATTGCGGAAAGAGCGATTGCACTTGAGGAAATTGGGGACAATTTAACCAGTTAAGAGATTGTGGAAATATGCTAACTTGTTATAGTCAAATCATAACAACTTTGAGAATGCTAACAGTTATGCAAATATAATAACTAGTTACGATAAACATGATAACTAGATGCGGAAATACATTAACTTGTTAACACAAGCATCATAACTAGTCGTTAGACATATAATAACTAGTTACGATAAACATGATAACTAGATGCGGAAATACATTAACTTGTTGCCTTAAATATCGTAACTAGTTAACAAAAAATACAAACCTGTTAACATAGATGCTCATTATCATGCAAATATCCTAACTAGTTAAGATGGATATATTAACAGCTATGCAGACATCATGCAAGAATATAACAGGTTGCCAGGATGCTTGCTGCGTAAGGCTTTCACGAACGTAGACCATTAACTAGTTAAGCAATATGCTAACTAGTTACAAAGCACGATACTAACAAGTACAACCAGTTATAACAGGTATGTCCGTTAATTTAAATTAACGGACATACCTGTTATAACTGGTTGTACTTGTTAGTATCGTGCTTTGTAACTAGTTAGCATATTGCTTAACTAGTTAATGGTCTACGTTCGTGAAAGCCTTACGCAGCAAGCATCCTGGCAACCTGTTATATTCTTGCATGATGTCTGCATAGCTGTTAATATATCCATCTTAACTAGTTAGGATATTTGCATGATAATGAGCATCTATGTTAACAGGTTTGTATTTTTTGTTAACTAGTTACGATATTTAAGGCAACAAGTTAATGTATTTCCGCATCTAGTTATCATGTTTATCGTAACTAGTTATTATATGTCTAACGACTAGTTATGATGCTTGTGTTAACAAGTTAATGTATTTCCGCATCTAGTTATCATGTTTATCGTAACTAGTTATTATATTTGCATAACTGTTAGCATTCTCAAAGTTGTTATGATTTGACTATAACAAGTTAGCATATTTCCACAATCTCTTAACTGGTTAAATTGTCCCCAATTTCCTCAGAGTGCGATCGCTCTTTCCGCAATGTCGCAATTTTTCGCAGCTTTACTAATTCCCCAAATTCAATAATTTATTTATTTCCCAAATTGCCAATAATTTATTGCTGTTTCCGTAGTGCGATTCCTTCAGTAATTGGTGCGA
>NZ_JBPWOA010000010.1:0-18767 GCF_051781005.1 Anabaena sp. WFMT
GTTAGGAGCGATGAAAAATATGCGGCTGCTTCCAAGATTTTTACCCCGTTCGTCAATTAACTGCAATGTCATTCCAGGACGCAATCGGGTTGCTTGCTGAACTGGTACGGAAATATTGACTTCTAGAGTTTGATTTTCGGTGATAGTTGCCAATTGAGTAGAGGTATCAACAAAATCACCGATTTTGATGGGGATATCGCCCACTTTCCCAGCAAAGGGGGCGGTAATTTTGTAGTATTTCAACTGGACTTGTTGCTGTTTGGTAGCTGCTTGAGCCTGCTGTACAGCTTTTTCGGCTTGAGAAATGGCAGCTTTTTGGGCTTGAATTTGGGCATCAATTGCATTCAAACTGGCTTTAGCTGTAGCTAGTTTATTAGCGTATTGATCCTGAGTTTGGCGAGATATCGCACCTTCCGCAGCTAGGTAAGAGTACCTTTGGTAGTCCAACTCGTTGAGCTTGACATCAGCTTGTTTGGATAAACGTTCAGCTTCTATGGATTTGAGAGTCGCTTTGGCATTTTCGAGTTGCGATCGCGCCGCCATTGCAGCTGCATCCACACCGCTAACTGCTGCTTTTTGTTCTTCCGCATCTATTTGCAGAATTGGTGTACCTGCTTTTACCTCATCCCCTGCTTGTACAAAAATCTGGCTAATTTGTCCTTGAATTCTGGGACGGAGAGTGACTGAACGCCGCGATCGCAGGTTAGCAATAAAATTGGAACTTTGTTCAATTGTGCTTGCTTTTAGGGAGGATAATTTTACTTGTACGCCAGGAGGTGCAGCAGCTGTAGCCACTGGGGGTTTTTGGCTGGGAGTTAGTACACGCCAAACTGCAATTCCTCCACCTGCTAATAGTAGAGTGAGCAATAGCCAAAGCCAAGGTCTTTTTGAGTGCGGTGACGGTGATTCAGCCTCAAAATCATTGTCTGAATCTAGAATAGGAGTTTGGTTTTCCAACGGGTTCATGTTTGAGCAATTTCCTGTAAATTAAGTTGAGTCAAAATAATTCCTCATTGATAAATTTTTTATCAACAGTTAGCTTTTACTAACTGTTGATATGTTTTTGAAAACCTCTAGATGGATGGATAACCAACAGAGGCGATCGCTTCTTTAATAGCCGTCTCTGATGCTTGAGTTTCTACACTGATAGTTTTGGTTTTTGTATCAGCTTTGACAGTGGCAGCAGCATCAACTTTTTGAATTGCTGTGTTGATAGTATTTACACAAGCTGAACAAGCTAATTTAGGGATAGTAAGTTGTACTGTCATCTCTAAAAACTCCTGATTTTTTTACTACTAAAGCGTGGTTTGTTTGAGTAAGTTTTTAATTTTTTTACTCAACCTGGAATTAGCTTAAATTCTCCATCTGCCTGGAGAGTCAAGAGGAAAAATAAAAAAATAACTACAGATAAAAATAGATACACACTGATAAATCATTACTGTTTATCTGTGTGCATCTGTGGTTTTATATAAAATTGGAATTTTTGTTCTTGTAATTAGTGAAAAGCTTTTGAAAGTATTATTTTTAGTAAAATCAAAAGTGTATAAGCAGCAATAAAACAACTTAATTCTTGAGAATTGCTGTAGCTACCATCAACCCCCATACAACACCAAAGCGAATTCTGGTTGCGCGATAAACCGCAAAATTTGCATCTTCAAGCAAGCGGTGAAATTCATTTTGGGTATAACACTGCTGATGAGCCGGATCGAAACTTTTAAGGATAATGTCACAGATTTTACAAGTTAAATAATCTCTACACCAATCTAGGATAATAACTTTACCATCAGGCTTAAGAACACGCCTCATCTCCTTTAATGCAGCAAGTGGATCATCAAAGTAGTGAAACGAATTAGCAGACACAATCACATCAAAAATATCATTGTCAAATGGCAAATTTGATGCACTTGCAATCTGGAATGATACTTGAGGATAAGCACTACATTTCTGTTTGGCGATCGCCAGCATTTTATCTGAAATATCTACCCCAAAAATCTGTTGTGATGAATACTCAGCCAGCAGCAAACGTTCAAACTCACCAGTCCCACAGGCAACATCAAGTATAGTATCTGTTGGTGATATCTCTGCCCAAGTTTTCAGAAAAGATAGTGTATTAGTTATATAACTTTTCCAACGTAGATCGTAAACAGAAGCTAACTGGTCATACTGGTTACGAACTATAGTTTCATTCATATTGTTTTTTGTAAAATTTATTCGTGTTCAATAATCGGACAAATAGTGGAATGAGAATCATCCGGCTTGATTTCCCAACCAGAAAGCAACCCTGATAATTCTTGTCTCAAAATCAGTAATTGCTGAATTTGATCATCAATAGCTTGTACTTTATCTTCTAGTTTAGTTTTGATATGCTCACAAGGTAATTCCCCTTCATCATGAACATTTAAAAATTCCTTAATCTCTGATAAGCTTAATCCTAAACTTTGAGCGCGTTTAATAAAGTGTAGTCGTTCCAAAACATCAGAGTTAAATAATCTAAAGCCGCCTTCTGTTCTTCCGGATGATTTGAGTAGACCAAGTTCTTCATAGTAGCGAATAGTTTTAATTGGTACTCCGCTGTCTTTGGCAACTACACCAATCTGTTTTGCTTCTGCTTGAGCTAACATACTTAGCAAATCCTTAGTGAAATATGATTACCGATCATATACTAAACTCTCCAGCGAACTAGAGAGTCAAGCATAAGCAGTATCATTCCGTCATTTTTATGAGAAATGAATTTGAGTGGACACCTTTTCTTCACTAGCGTCTGCGGCTTGGACGGAAATTGCACCACGAAACATATTCATGCCGCAGCTGAAACCATACTCACCTGGTTTTTCGGGTGTGAACTCAATTGAGGTTAATTGATTGACTGGTAAATCAGCAGCAATACCAAAATCAGGAATTAGCACTTTCGCAAGGCAATTACTGGGATTTTCGCGCAGAAAGTTGAGTTGTACTCTTTGCCCCGCTTGGACAATAACATGATTCGGTGCATATCCCTTATCTACATTGATGGTGGTTTTCTGAATTCTTTGCTCTACAGTTGTTTCATGCTCATCGATTGAACTAAAGGATTTGGGTTGTGGTTCTTTCATCGTTTTTTCTTCCTTTATGACTGTTGATTGAATGTCTGAAGCTTCGGCTTGAATTTCACCGCGAAACATATTCATGCCACAGGTAAAGAGATAAGTTCCAGCTTGTTTGGGTGTAAATTCCACAGTGGTTACTTGATTAAGCGGTAAATCTGCGGCAATGTGAAAGTCTGGAATCACAACTTGTTCTAAGCAACTACTGGGATCTTTGCGTTCAAATTTCAGCCTTACTGGTTTCCCTACTTGCACCACAATTCGACTAGGATCATATCCCCCATCAACAGTGACGGTTACTTCTTGGACATTTCCACCTGTTGCCACTGCTTTCTGAGACTTAGGTTTACTCAGCAAGAACCACCAAAGTTGTAGGCCAAGTAGTCCCAATCCGCCGAGGGTGACGGCTATCTTATTCTCTAATGGCTGTTCAATACGTTGAAATTGATTAGTTTGGACTGTTGCAGATGAGTGCGTATCGTGAGATTTTTGTGCTGCTGCTTCACCAGATGCAATTGATAATACAATTCCTAAACTGGCTATACTACCGATGAGTGCTGTTTTGTTTACCATTGAAAAACCTCCTACATGGATATAATTCGTGGTTCGTAATACTTCTCTACGTTCGCGTAGCGTGTCGGAGACAGACGCTCCGCGTAGCTTGCTTCCACGGAGTGGTACGGCTGCGCTCAGTACAAGTTCGTAATTAAGAAAGTCAGCTATGGTCTGAGTTTTAGGGATTGAAAGAGAATTGGTGTAAATTATTAGCTACACTAGCGTTCCTGAAATCACTCCCAGCAGAAATCCAAATCCTGCTAAAGTCCCGAAAAATATGGTTTGATTGAACATTGTTATTTCCTCTATCCCAGTGTTTTAGGTTGGAAGTTACGTAAACGCAGCGCATTAGTAACTACAGAAACCGAACTAAATGCCATTGCTGCACCGGCGATGATGGGGTTGAGTAACCAACCGAAGAAGGGGAAGAGAATCCCGGCGGCGATAGGAATACCAGCCACGTTGTAAATGAAGGCGAAGAATAAATTTTGGCGAATGTTGCGAATTGTGGCGCGGCTGAGTTGAATGGCTGTAACTATGCCTTGTAAATCGCCAGAGATTAAGGTAATGTCACTAGCAGCGATCGCCACATCTGTACCAGTCCCAATGGCAATTCCCACATCGGCTTGAGCTAAGGCTGGTGCATCATTGATACCATCACCAACCATTGCGACAATTTTGCCTTCTGCTTGTATTGCTTGCACTGTAGCAGCTTTTTGGTCAGGACGGACTTCTGCTAAGACTCTTTTAATACCAACCTCGCGCGCAATACTTTCTGCGGTGCGGCGGTTATCGCCTGTGAGCATGACAACTTCTAAACCAAGTTTTTGCAAAGCTCTCACAGCCTGGGTGGAAGTGGGTTTAATGGCATCAGCAATCCCCATTAATCCTTTGATTTCGCCGTCAATTGCCAACCAAACTGCTGTTTTACCTAAATATTCTAAGCGTTCTTTGTCTTGTTGCAAGGCTTGAGTGTTAATACTCAACTCTTCCATCCACCGTTGTGTACCAATTTGCACCAAACGGTTAGAAACAACACCTTGGACACCGCTACCTGCGATCGCTTCAAAATCTCTCACATCTGCTAATGGCACTTGCTGAAATTCGGCATATCTAACAACTGCTTCTGCCAAGGGGTGTTCCGAATTGCGTTCTAAGGATGCAGCTAGCTGTATCAGCTTAAGTTCGTTGCCGTTACGTGTACCGTCAACTGTGAGAAAATCTGTAACTGTGGGTTTACCTTGGGTAATTGTGCCTGTTTTGTCCAAGACAATGGTTTGAATTTGGTGTGCTATTTCTAAGCTTTCGGCTCCTTTAATTAAAATGCCGTTTTCTGCACCTTTACCTGTACCTACCATCACAGAAGTTGGTGTGGCTAAACCCAACGCACAAGGACAAGCGATAATTAACACCCCGACTGTGGTAATCAACGCCAAGGTGACATTGCCCATGATGTTGTACCAAATAATAAATGTGAGGATAGCGATCGCAATTACCGCAGGCACAAACCATCCAGTAACTTGGTCTGCTAATCTTTGAATGGGGGCTTTTGAGCCTTGAGCTTGCTGCACTAATTGGACAATCTGCGCCAGTACGGTATCTTTACCAACTCTTGTCGCCCGAAACTTAAAACTTCCAGTTTTGTTGATAGTAGCTCCGATGACTTCATCCCCTGGGTGCTTTTTCACGGGTAAACTTTCGCCAGTCACCATCGCTTCATCAACTGTGGATGTCCCGTCAACGACTTCGCCATCAACGGGAATTTTCTCCCCAGGACGCACCAGCACCACATCGCCAATTTGTACTTGTTCAATCGGTACATCTATTTCTCGTCCGTTGCGAATTAACCTTGCTGTTTTGGCCTGTAAACCAATCAGTTTACGGATAGCTTCTGAGGTTTGTCCTTTGGCGCGGTTTTCAAATAGTCGCCCTAGTAAAATTAGGGTAATGACTACAGCACAAGTTTCATAATATACATCTGGTTGTAGCCCCTGACTGATGAAGAAACTAGGAAATACTGTAGGGAATAGGGAATAGAAATATGCTGCACTTGTACCTAAAGCTATTAAGGTATCCATTGTCGCGGCATGACGCTTAAAAGCTTTCCAGCTATTAACGTAAAAAGAATAACCACACCAAAACTGTACAGGAGTGGTCAGAACTAATTGCACCCAAGGATTATGCAACCATGTGGGAATAAAAGGTAGGTTTAACCCTGTCATCATTGGTAGTGAGCCAATCACCAGCACAGTGCTAATGATTCCCCCTACTGTCACCTTTTGCTGCAAATTGCGGGATTCTTTCTGGCGATGTCTTTTTTCTTCATCATCTTCTCCCGCCATCAAGTTTTGTTCTTGCAGAGGATAGGCAGAATAACCTGCGGCATCTACTGCCTCTTGTATAGCTTGTAAATCTGTTTTTCTGGGGTCATAATCAACTCTTGCCTGTTCTGCCCCAAAATTCACACTACATTCATTCACACCTGGGACAGAACTAATAGCATCTTCAATACTTCTGGCGCAGGAAGCGCAACTCATACCGCGTAGTTTAAGTGTCGCATTCTCCATTTCAAAGCTCCAATTATCAAGTCGTTTTCAAGACTGATTTCATCTTGAATGCTCCAGTTCACTGGAGTGTCAAGGGGGTAAAGGAAAAAAATTGGAACTAGGCAGAAATCCCTTTCTCAACTAGCTTTGCGGCTATTTCTCATACATTAACCGAACTGGGGAAAAATTTCTGTTCAAGTCTCTTGACTCTCCAGTGAACTAAATATTTGAAGATAAACTCCAGCAAACAATAACCAGCTTGATCTAAAGTTCGGAAAGCTTTTGGAATGCGCTATTGGCAAAATTTGCCTATGGTTATACCATTTCAGCGGTTCTGGCATAGTTCAGCGTCGGACTTGTAATTCACTGGACTAACAGCTATGAGCATCATCCATCTACCCTCAACAAAAACCACTGTTTCAAAATCTCCTACTGTTTCAACCTTAATTCGTCCCCCTTCACCTTCTCTGTTAATTGCTTTCTTTAATGGAGCCGTACTGCCTATTCAAGCAGCAATTAATGCTCAGTTAGCTCGGTCAATAGGTTCTTTCCCTCTAGCTGGAGATATTTCCTACTTCGTAGGCACTATAGTTCTCGTAAGTCTTCTATTAACTGGCAAATTCGGACGACCAAATTGGTCTGCGTTACCCAAAGCACCTTGGTGGGCTTTCTTTGGCGGTGCTTTGGGAGCAACTTACGTAACGCTCAATACTCTCAGCATTCCTAAATTAGGTTTGACAAACACAACAATGGCTGTAGCATTTGGACAGATGCTGATGTCACTGATCATTGACCAGTTTGGTTTATTTGGGGTTATGAGTCATATCGTCAGTGCGCCCAGATTATTAGGAACTGGGCTTTTATTAGCCGCAGTTATACTTATACAATTAGATGCTAAACACAGCCTCTAACTGACCAATGATATATCTGATATCTGCAATAATTCAATCCATCATAGTTGAGATTTTCTTTGTTCATGGTTACTGAAGGATTTTATCGTCGTCCCTTACCTCCTCCTAGTATTTCTTTTGCTTCCCCACAGGGGCGACAAATCTTTCAAGAAGCGATCGCATTAGGTGGTATGGAGGGTTATTTTCCTCTGGCTGAACAATTCCATACTCAATCAGAGCCAGCTTTTTGCGGGTTAGGTACTTTAGTCATGGTTCTCAACGCCTTATCAATTGATCCTGGGCGAATTTGGAAAGGTGTATGGAGATGGTACGGTGAAGAATTTCTCGAATGTTGCCAACCACTGAGTGCAGTTAAAAATCAAGGCATTACTTTTGACGAATTTGTTTGTTTAGCGCGTTGCAATGGAGCTAAAGTAGAAGCCTATCGTTATGACCAAAGCAACCTACAAGAGTTCCGAGAAGCTGTTAAGCAAGCCACCTTTCTACCCCAAGGTTTACATTTAGTTGTTTGCTATTCACGACAAGTTGTAGGACAAACTGGGGATGGACACTTTTCTCCAGTAGGAGGATACCATCCAGAACGTGATCTTGTGTTGCTTTTAGATGTAGCTCGTTTTAAATACCCACCTCACTGGGTTCCCTTAAATGTTTTATGGAATGCTCTACAACCCATTGATACTGCAACTGGTAAGTGTCGTGGCTATATGCTTATTTCTAATAAGAATATTTCCAGTCAAAACTTTTTTTATGTAGGAGTTGATATACATCAATGGGTGATGATTGCACCTTATTTTAAGGTTATTGCACCAACTTTACTGGCTCAAGAACAGCCAGATTCATTATTTTCATTGCTGGATACGATATTAATAAATTTGCCACCAGAGTTAACTTCTGTTCTCTGCATTACTGGAGATAATCTATCAAATGAATTTTTTGAGATATGGTGCTGTTTATTGGAAGAAATTAAATCGCATCCTTTATGGACAGTTACTCAAAACGTACTATTGACTAGAAATTTCTCGGAAACTTCTGTTATAGGAAAGTGGCACCTCCAAGAGAAAAACTTAACTTATTTACTAACAATGTTTCTTTTATCTTGTCCAGAGGAAATTTATCAACCGCTAAATGAGCGTTTGCGTTCTCAGATATATCAACTCCGAGAAGTCGATAGGCTGCCGCCACTGATGCGTCAGGAAGTAGTTAGCTTAAAAGAACAAATATTAGCGTTACAGAATTTATTTCAAACATTATCAAATTAAATGTACAACAGTTTGCATATTTGTGTAATATCTGTAGAGACCTTATACATAAGGTCTCTACATTTCTTCCTGTTTAAGTTTTTTCTCTTTTAGATGAGTGTGTCTTCATACAGAATTGGTATTACCTCTGCCTTTCTGTTTGTTATAAACTAGACTTTTTTTGATAATAAAGTCTACATCACTTGAACAGAAATGTTGAATGTCGTTACAAAACTTTACATGATTAGATATAGTAGTCCTATCAAGGGTGAAAATGTCAACATTTCATAATATCTTCCATCCAATGAACATAACTGATTTGTTGACACATACAAGCTTGAAGATAGCGGAATTTATCTAACATTTTATTACCCCATTCTTGAGGAACAGATACAAGTTGTAAAATTAGATAAGCGATGAGACTGGCATAAATTTGTATGCCAATACCATTAACATTTTTGGTAATTAATGTATCTAGTTTTAGGTGCATATTTAAAAATTTCCATAACAATTCAACGCCCCAACGTAAACGGTAAATATCCCTGATTTCATCATCTGTAACTGCCGCTTCTCCATTCGCAGGTAAATTCGTGACTAAGCGAAATTCTGTTTTTGTTTCTAAATCACAAAAATTAATTACCCTGTAAGCGGGAGAATCGGTCGCTGAACCGATTTTTACTAATCCAGTTCCCGATTCAAATTCTAGTTTCCAATTATTCTTAATTCGCACTACAAAATATTTGTCTTTTTGCACTAATTCTTGCATAAAATTTAGTCCTGCAAAACCTCTATCCATTACCCTAACTGCATCTGGTGGTAAGTTAGACATCATTTCTGACCCAAATTTGTAATCATGATTATGACCAAAGTTTATCAAATTATCTTCTGGACTTCCTGTTGACAGATTAAGGGAACTAAAAAGTTTTACTTGATGATGTCCTAAAACCCATAGCAACTTACTTGTTAAGGTAATTACTGTAGAATCAATTGGACAAATGGCGTATTTATCATGTAACTTTTTGTGGGCTTTTTTCTGGACTACTTTATTCAATTGATGATAAATATTTTGGAATATTTCTTGAATTATGTGTGTGTTAGCCTTGGAAAATGTCGAAATTCTTACATCAATCCCTGTATTGTTTAATCTTTTAAATAAATCCCGCATACTTGTTAAACTATTATCCAAAGCATAAGCCAACCAACACTCAACGTAAAGACGGCTGTTCAAAACCGGATAATCATTTTTTGGCAAGGATTTGAGGATGTCTTTGACAATCTTGGGAAATGAATTTATAATCATAATCAAATCTATATTTTGAGATAGCTTGCCCAGATTTTAATATATTTTGGGCAATTTTTATCGCAGTTTTTTTAACATTCAACACTTCTGGCTCAATCCAAATTAAAACTTCCTGTTCCGAACCCAAAGAAGCAGATTTACCTGTTGCTGGATCATAGGCAAACCACCAGACATTACCTTGGCTATCGCGCCGTTCCCAAACTTCTGGTTCGGGTTCTTTATAGAGGAAGTCAACAAACCATCTCCAGAATTTTCCCAAAAATAATTGAATGCTGAATCGATTTTTGTGAGGTACTTTAGAATCAGAACTTGATGTCAATCTCTGATGTAACTGTTGTCTGCTTGTCATAAATAAATTCCCAGGTATAACTATTGAAAGGACAAAAAGTTATCCTTTCTTTTCGCAACTCAATAATTTAATTTTTAATGCTCCATTTAACTGGAGAGTCAAGAGATCACGAGAAAAACTTTTATGAAGCAAAATATAGTTATAAATTTGTATGAAGAAAATTAATTTGTAATTAATATCAAACAAATTTATACAAATTATTAAGATTGTATTCATAAGCTTGAATCTCCACCTAACAGGAGAGTTGACAATACTAGTAAAGTAATTGTTGGTGGAGATTATGACAAAACGTCAAATTGAGATATTTACAGCCAATTGTCCTCTTTGTGACGAAACAGTCCGTACAGTGCAAGAATTAGCTTGTTCAAATTGTGAAGTATTAGTCTATGATTTGCGTTTAAGTCAGGAGCAGCAGACTTATCTAGCGAAAGCTGAACATTATGGAGTTCAATCAGTACCAGCGATCGCTATCAACGGAGTGTTAGTGCTGACAGGTAAACCAACTCGTGACCAATTGCTAGCAGTGGGTGTGGGTCAACCCCTGAATTAAGCATGGATGTCAAACAAAGTCCAAACAGCGCGATTGCCTTTAGCAGTATCCTTCGGGTAATCGCATTTATTACTAGACCAGTAAGGATGCGATCGCCTTGATTATGTAAAGAAACGTGTACAAGAAGAATATTTCATCCTCTTTTCATCTCTATATGTAAATCTTAAATTATAGGTTTTTGTTGAAGATAAAACGATCTAGCTATTTGATTGGAAAGAAAATTAACTTAATTTTTGCAAGAAAAGTGAAACCAAAAAAGCTTGCATAATACTTGATGTCTGAGCAATTTTATTGAGTTTAATTTAAAATTTTTCGTCTCACAAGTTCCTCACAATCTCTCGATAATTTCATAAATATAAGTTGTCTTTAACTCTTAAAATGAGGTGGGGTTATGAAAACAAAAACATTGTTGTATGGCTTGGCTGGTCTATTAAGCACTAGTGCGCTCGCTGGATTAGTAATTTTAAATAACGCACAAGCTCAGGTTTCAAACTCAGAACATAATACTCATCACCAATCTACAGAAACTACTCCTCCTCCCCAAAGAGGGATGATGACTAATATGGATCAGCATTTCATTGAAAAGATGGTTCCCCATCACACTCAAGCAATAGAAATGGCTGATATCGCATTAAGTCGCGCTCAACACCCAGAAATTAAAAAGCTAGCTCAAGCTATTAAACAAGAACAAAACAGCGAAATTCAGCAAATGAAATCTTGGTATAAGGCATGGTACGGGAAAGAAGTACCTGTAACAGCCATGACTCGTCAAGAAATGATGGCAATGCATCAGCGTATGTGCCAACAGATGAACCCAGGCATGATGAAAATGCCGATGAACTGCAACATGATGGGTATGAATGTAGATTTGGCAGCATTGAAAAATGCACCAGATTTCGACAAAGAATTTGTCCGTCAGATGATTCCTCATCATCGCATGGCTCTAATGATGTCGCAGATGGCTACTAAAAAAGCTACCAAACCAGAAATTCGTAACTTAGCTCAGTCCATCATTAAAACTCAAACGGCTGAAATTAACCAGATGCAGCAGTGGTATCAGGTTTGGTATAAATCCAACCCTGAAGAAAGTTGAATTCCGGAGAGATTTTGACCTGACACGATTGATATCTGCTCTCAAGGAGGTCAATTATGTGGAATTTTTTTAGACGCAAGCGTCAACAAGATAGTGACAAGACTGCTGTAGACCCAATATGTGGCATGACTGTAGAAAAGGCTACAGCATTGAAGTCCGAGCGAGACGGACAGACTTACTATTTTTGCAGCCAGACTTGCCTGCATACTTTTGAATCACAACTAGCAGGATGAAGGAGTTCATTCAAAAATGACCAGAACTCACGAGCATCACGGACATAGACACGCAAGCATTGTACCCCAAGGTGGGATGGCAAAAGATCCTATTTGTGGCATGACAGTACCTAAAGCCACATCCTTGAAGACAGAACGAAGTGGACGCACTTACTATTTTTGTAGCCAAACTTGCTTAAACACATTTTTAGATCCTGAGAAGGAACTCAAATCTATGCGGACTCGCGTCACCATTGCGATGACGGGGGTACTATTTTTAGCAATTCTGCGAGCGGCTGCATTTTTGGGACTGGCAGCAGGTGTAAGTATCTTAAGCTGGGTGCCGATTTCTGCTCTACCCTGGTTCACCTGGGGAGTCTGGCTTTTTATCCTGGCTACCCCTGTGCAGTTCATTGGTGGCTGGTCATTTTACGTGGGAGCGTGGAATGCCATCAAAAGCCGCAATGTAAACATGGATTTCCTGATTGCTTTAGGAACCAGCGTTGCCTATTTCTATAGTGTGGCAGTGATTTTCTTTCCTAATGCTCTACCTGTTGGAGTTGAGGAACGTAGCGTTTATTTTGAAGTTTCTGCCGTCGTCATTGCCTTTGTTTTACTAGGCAAGTATATGGAAGAAATTATCAAAAAGAACTCATCGGCAGCAGTACGCAAACTTCTAGATTTAAAACCTGCCACCGCCAGAGTCATCCGAGATGGTATGGAGATGGAAATTCCGGCAGAGCAATTAATGGTGGATGAAACAGTTGTTGTCCGTCCGGGAGAAAAAGTACCGACGGATGGAATTGTGCTGGATGGATCTTCATCTGTAGATGAGTCAATGCTGACAGGGGAGTCACTACCAGTAGAGAAGCAAGCCGAATCTGCGGTGATTGGTGGTACTTTAAACAGAACCGGACTTTTCCGTTTTCGGGCGACTCGTGTGGGGGCGGAAACGGCTTTAGCTCAAATCATCAAAATTGTGGAGGAAGCCCAGACAAGTACGGCTCAAGTCCAACGGTTGGCGGATAAAGTGACGGGTTATTTTGTGCCTGCGGTTGTGGGAATTGCGGTACTGGCATTTCTCGGTTGGTTACTTGTCGGGAACTTTCCGCAAGCTTTACTGGCATTTATTGCTGTGTTAATTATTTCTTGTCCCTGTGCTTTGGGTATTGCTACTCCCGCCGCGTTGATGGTTGGTGTGGGTAAGGGAGCAGAAGCCGGGATTTTAATTCGGGGTGGGGAAATTTTAGAAAGGGCAGAAAAGCTCTCGACTGTCATTTTTGACAAAACTGGCACCTTGACTCGTGGTGAGCCTAGTGTAACGGATATTGTAGCTTTGGCAGAACGCCCAAACGATGAAATTCTCCGGTTGGCGGCGGCTGTAGAAGCGGGTTCAGAACATCCTTTGGGTGAAGCAATTGTGCGAGAAGCCAGACATCAGATGCTAGATATTCCCAAAGTGAATAATTTTGAAGCTATTCCCGGACATGGGATTCGGGGAGAAATTAATCGAGATAGGATTTTGCTTGGTAATCGCCGCTTGTTCCGCGAGCAAGGCTATCAAATTAATCCTGCAACAGAAGAGATACTGACTCGTTTGGAATCTGACGGTAAAACAGCCATGCTGGTTGGTTGTAATGGTTTGCTAATGGGGATTGTGGCAGTAGCCGACACCATCAAACCTGAAGCCAAGGAAGCGATCGCGGCTTTACGGCGGGAAAAAGTTAAAGTCGTGATGCTCACCGGAGACAATCAGCGTACTGCCGAAGCGATCGCCCGTCAACTGGGAATAGATAAGGTAATTGCAGAGGTATTACCCGGTGATAAAGCCCAAGTTGTCAAAGATATTCAACGACGCGGCGAAGTTGTGGCAATGGTGGGAGACGGTGTTAATGATGCACCCGCCTTAGCAACTGCTGACATTGGTATTGCGATTGGTTCTGGTGCAGATGTGGCCAAGGAAACAGGTGGGATCATTTTGGTGAAAAACGATGTGCGAGATGTTGTCACCTCGATTCGCCTATCTCGTGCCACGATGCTCAAAATCAAACAAAACCTATTTTGGGCGTTTATTTACAACGCCATTGGCATTCCTATTGCTGCCTTCGGTTTTCTCAACCCAATTATTGCCGCAGCTGCGATGGCTATGAGTTCCTTGTCAGTGATTGTTAATTCATCCTTATTGAAAGGATTTAAGTTATCTAGCACATAGTTCTATAAAAGGAGGTTTTTATGATTCATCAACACAAACATTATTCCTTCCAGCTTGATAACCTGTCTGTAAACCAGGCACTATTTATTATCTTCACTGTTAGTGTTTTTTTACTGCTAGCTGTTTCTCGCTCACCTCTAGTTTCTATCTTTCTTTACACCCTACCACTGGTCTTTATTTTGATGTCCCTTCCTATCTCACTTACGTTTTTTAGAAGAAAGCCAGTAACAAATAATTCACCCTTAATGTTGCCGCCAGCTAAAAAGCTGATTTCGCTGTAGAGATAGACAATTAGAGAATTTCAATTACTACAAATTAAGAAAACATGGCTCACCAACACAATCATCAATCCAGCACAAGAATATCAGTTGTCAAAATCGTATTGTTTGTCTTTCTCGCCATTATTGCCTTCTTTCTCATAGCAGAACATTGGGCCCATATACTTGGCCTTCCACCACTATTCTTACTTCTGGGACTTTGTATAATTATGCACTTATTTATGCACGGTGGACATGGCGGACATGGGGGAGGCGGTGGAAGCAATAACCAATCTCAATAAAGGCAATTAGCACAAAATAACTAATACTTCACCACAAGAAAGGAAAATGAATTATGAAAGATATCCCTGCTTATGGTCTTTGGTCTTTAGTAATTATCAATTCACTGATATTTATCATTTTTGCCTTCAGCTTCACAAAGCCAAAAAGTCCTCGTGATTGGCGTTCATTTGGTGCTTTCTCAGCTTTTATTGTCGCGTTATTTACGGAAATGTATGGGTTTCCATTGACCCTTTACTTACTATCAGGTTGGCTACAAACTCGCTTTCCCAAACTGGATATTTTCTCCCATGATGCCGGACATCTCTGGTGGACATTGCTGGGTTGGAAAGGCGATCCCCACTTAAACCCAATTCACCTTTTAAGTAACGTGTTTATTTTTGGTGGACTCATCTATCTTGGCTCTGCCTGGGAAGTCCTTTACAAAGCCCAGCGCAGTCACACGCTGGCGACTTCTGGGCCTTATGCAACAATTCGTCATCCCCAATATGTAGCTTTTATCCTCATCATGTTCGGATTCCTGCTTCAGTGGCCCACAATCTTAACGCTGTTGATGTTCCCAGTGCTGGTGTGGATGTATACACGACTAGCACGCCAAGAAGAACGTGAGGTGCGAGCAGAATTTGGTGCAGAGTACGATCGCTATGCCAGCAATACACCAGCTTTTTTCCCTCGTCTGGGAGATACTATTAAGAGAAGTAATACCTAAAAGGGAGAACTAAGTAAGTGAAAAGACAGGAAAGAATCAAAATCCTGTTTAATCGTCAAAACGCCTTTGCATTGGTAATTTTGCTCCTATGTTTAGCCGTCTGTTATTGGCTACTAAATCCCCAGGTAAATATATTAACACCAGAAGGATTTAGACAAACTGTAAAAAATTTAGGGTTACTTGGCCCATTTGTCTATATTGGTATCTTGGCTTTATCTGTAGTTATTAGTCCTATTCCCAGTGCGCCACTCGCAGTTATAGCTGGCACTATTTGGGGGACATTGATGGCAGGAATATACAGCATCATAGGAGGTTTTATCGGTGGTTTAATTGCTTATTTTTTGGGTCGAACTTTGGGGCGATCGGCCATTAAAGCTTTAACTGGTAAGATAATTTATTTCTCGAAAAACAGAGGAGAGACCTATCTTAGCTGGGTAATTTTTATTACTCGGATGCTGCCAATATTTTCTTTTGATTTGATTAGCTATGCTGCGGGAATTGCTGGTCTTTCTCTTCCTAAATATGCCCTGGCTACTTTTTTAGGCATGATTCCCTCAACATTTTTACTGACCTACATGGGAGGAGCATTAAGGGTAGGCACACCTTTAGGAATTGCTATTTCGATTATTTTACTGATTGTAATTATAGTGTTGCCTTGGTTGATTCGACGTTATAACTGGCTAGACCTTAGAGATGTTGTGCGTGTGGAATAAATATATATTTTTTTGATTTATAGGACTTACGCACGAGCTATGGAATAAACGAACCACAGAGGCACAGAGGACACGGAAGAATGAGGGTTTGAGAGATATAGCAGGTGACAGGTGACTCTTGACAGGTGACAGAGTTAAAAGGCTTTTACTGTCTACGTTTTATCATCTGTTGATGTCCTAACCACCTTGGCTGTTGCTATATTTTGCGTAAGTCCTGATTGATTAAAAACTTAAATTTTTTCGATTGCAATTATTCAAGCTTTCTACTCAGTTAATCAGAGGTGAATTATGCTATCGCAAAATCATCATCGAGAAAATCAACATAAGGTCAAAAGTTTATGAAAGTGGTATTCGTCAAGGAGCGCCTGAAGCCATTCATGTTGCAGACCGTTTTCACTTATTGCAGAACTTAGCTGAAACACTTAACCAAGTTTTCGCTACACATCATCAAGCTCTCAAAGCCGTCGATGAAGCACACAATCTTTCATCAATAACCCAAACTGATGGCACTGTGGTTGTACGAGTATCACGACCAAGCCGTGAACAACAGGCACTACAATTAGCAGAAGAACGTCGTGCTAGGCGAGTTGCTATCCATAGCTTCTTGGCACGCTTGTGTTATTCCTACATGTTCTTAAACATATAGTTTTTTGTACCAGTGCGTTTCCAGATTCAAGCCAGAAAAACCACGGCTTTGGGGTTATAATTTATGATATCAATCTTAGCTATCATGACTGCCAACAAGACCCCACCCAGCGAGATGATTCGCGTGCCTACTGTACTAATTTCTGTAGTACGCAACTTAGCAAAAATACACCGTGACGGTCATACAACAGCGTTACTGCAAGGCTTACAGGAAGTGATATCGCGTTTTGATAGCAGCGTTAAACTGGAAGCAACCACCGAATTACAGCAGGTGGAGGAAAAACTTTTGGAAATGGAAACGCACCTTTGCCAGCAAGATCAACTGGTGTCCACTAAACTGGAAGTCCTTGGTAAACAATTGGAAAAAATAGAACGGGCGCTTGCTTCTGGCAAATACGGTAGTCAAGCCCGTAGTAGCAGATCCGCATACCCATATCAACAACAACCAGTTGAAATAAAATCTTTTGCTCCTGAGAATTTAGCGCAACGATTGGGTGTCACTGCTCAAAGTTTGATTACAGAGCGCGAAAGCAAGAGTGAAAAAGAATTTATTAGTTGGTCGAGGAATCGTGACCCGATGAGCTTGGGGTGGACATTTCAGGAGCAAGACGGATTATATTATCCGGTTAGGCAGTAGTAGTCTCTACTTCTGTTTCAGAATCTCGCCTAACTCTAGACGTGCTAAATAAAATTTCATTAACAGTTAAATGAAGGACAAATCGTCCAAAATACTCAGGTCGGGAATTGGGGGCTGGAAGAAAGACTTCCCTTCCCCCAGGAGATGGCCTTTGGTAAAAAGTTTACTGTGAAGATTGCGGTACAAAAAACCCAATTGGCTGTTTATTTGAATGACACTTTTCTCTCTCATTACCAACATCGTGTCCAACCGGCGGAAATTGATAGTCTGCGATTAATCTGTACTCAAGGTAATCTGCAAGTTTTGTCGGTCAACATATCTGAGCCAGTAGTTAAAAATGATGATCCTCACTCTGATCTCGATATTGACCAATGATTCTAATGGATATGTTATTCGCGATGCTCAACGACGGTTGTTGTACTGAGTTATGGTTGAAATACTGATATGAATGCTTATTGCAAACTGTAAATTGGAGCTTTTTTACCCACTGCAACTGTTGCAAAAACTACCAACGCTGTGATGATAGTTGGTGTTGTCATCTGCTCTTGCAGAAATAATACTGAAGCAAAAATAGTCAGAAAAGGTTGCAAAAGTTGCATTTGACTGACTCGCACCACCCCGCCAATTGCCAGCGCATGATACCAGGCAAAAAAGCCAAGAAACATACTAAACACACTGACATAGCCAAAGCCTAACCATGCTTGTAATGAGGCGTGAAGTCCATGTTGAGCGATTGCAATAGCAACGGGAACTGTCAAAGGAATAGCAGACAAGACCAATGCCCAGCAAATCACCTGCCATCCGCCCAATTCACGCGATAAACGTCCACCCTCGGCATAACCCACAGCCGCAGCAATAACCGCACCGAGTAAAGCCAAATCAGTAATCTGTAATCTTCCACCTCCAGTTATGACTGCAAAGCCGACAACTACCGTACTGCCAATACCACTACATAACCAGAATTTGGTCGAAGGACGCTCGCCTGTTCTCAATGCACCAACAATGGCAGTAGCTAATGGTAAAATGCCTACTATGATTGCCCCATGAGATGCAGGTAGAGAGCGCATTGCCCAAGCTGATAGCAGAGGAAACCCCACAATTACACCTAAAGCCACAACAACTAAACTGGATAAATGCCGCCGTAATGGTATGGGTTGCCGAGTCACCTTCAATAACAAAGCTGCCAAAATAGATGCTACTACCGCACGCCCTAACCCCACAAAGGTAGAGTCCAATTCAGCTACTGCAAGGCGTGTTGACGGAAGTGTCAAACTAAATATTAAAACACCCAGAAAACCATAAGCTAAACCCAATGTTTCTGCATCTATGCTTTCATTGGTTTTATGGTTACGGACAAATTGATTGCCAGACTTGATTTTCATTTTTTATCTTGAAGAAGTTAGGGAATAGAAAATAAGCCTTCTCTGTTCCCTTGTAATTTGCGTTTTACCTTACAC
>NZ_JBPWOA010000011.1:0-8764 GCF_051781005.1 Anabaena sp. WFMT
TCGCACCACTTGCTAATTTTCCCCCGGCATTTTTATCAATCCCCAATCTCTAATTCCCCATACCACTAAAAACGCGATTTAAGTTTTATAAATTTGATAAATGCACAATCTACCACAAAGCATCTTAATAGCTCTTTAATGGCATCCTAGAGGCAATTCCCGCGACTTCTTACTATTTCTTTATCCCTAACTCGGTAGTGGCTGAAAGCTTATTTTTACCAGTCCCCAGTCCCAAAATTACCTCTTAAATTACTCCTTAACCCAATGGCTGTAACTCTTTCACCACAAGGCTTTAGACCGTCCCACACCCCACAGCTTTCTATTTATATATAATCCCCAGAGTATGGGACATATTACGCAATGGTTTATCCTTTCTTTCCTGTTACAATCGCCTACAACTGTACTACGCAACTTTTCAAAAAATTGATTTATATTTTTTCTGGGTAGTTTAAGTGAACTCGTTTAAACCCCTATGACCGCCCCTTTGCCTCTACATGGCTTCTCTTTCTTTATGCTTTGGCTTTATTCGTTCCCAATAATTAAACCCCTTCACGGGGTTCTCTTGGTGGGTGGGCGTTGAGGGCGATCGCTCTTAACATGGGCATAAATTTTTGTACATTTCATCTGGATCATAATCATTTCCAAAAACAAACCTTTTTGGAAACTCTATTTATAATTATTTATTATATAGAATTACTATGCTCATCAATCTCATCAGATAAAAGCTTATGAACTCTTTTTAAAACCATCAATAAGGTTAAAGTAAATAAAGCAACTAAAAAGAAAACCAAAAAAGAAGAAATATTAATTAATATACTATTAGTAAATAATATAGAAATAGATAGTATAATTGTACTAAATAAAGCTAACAAAATCTCAAAAGAGATATTAGAATAAATCTCTTTTAGAAGACTTAACCTTAACTTAGTTGATTTGGCATTATTAGATGACTTAACTACTTTAGAAATCACATCGTAAACTAATACTAAAAGATTAAATAAAAGTCCTGCAAAAATAGCAAATATATTAATTAATACGCCAATAAAATCCTTATTGATTGTAATTTTAAAAAAAACAAGAGTGATACTTAAAATTAACGGAACAGCAAAAAATAAGATAGCATCAGATTTTGATCTTTTTAAAGAATTATAGTTTATTAAAGTATCTAAATGGTCTTTTATTATATTTAAAACATTGATTTTAGCGAAAAGTTTAGACATCTGCCCTATCCCCCCAAACGCATAAAGCTAATTCTTCAAGAAGAATTTGAGCTTCAAAATTTATTGAATCAAATTCTGGATGTCCGCTAGGATCTACTTTAATCTTAGAAATATCTTCATAATATCTTAGCTTATCTGTATGAGATAAATCAATCGTTTTATAATTCTTTCCGACTTGTACCTTTATTTTTACATTTTCATAATCAAATCCAGATAACTCTATAAGACTGGATAAAGGAGTATGAGAATCTTTCACAATCTTGTCAATATTAGTATTTAATTGTGAACAAAACCACGCTGGAAAATTACCCTTTCTAGGCGCAGCTAAAACCAATTCAGACCTGCCTGTAAAATTATGTTCTTTATCATCAGGAAAACCGTCTATATTAGCTACAAACTTATCACTAGGAAAACCACGTTTTATAAACCTTACTTGAACTATTCTACCTTCAATATATTTTTTTAATAAATCTGTAGGTATTAAAGGATTCATTTCAAGAATATACTTATTACTAAATTTATCAAGAAGATATTGAGATAAATATCTGAAAAATAAATCTTTTATGCCTAAATTTTTAAATCTTTGAAAAATGATAATCCCTACTTTAGCCAAAGGTGGCAATTTGAGTATAAAATAATATGGAATAAGTTCTGCTTCTTGAGGACTTTTTTGATAAGATATTTTGCCAGTTGGAACATTTACCAGTTTAGAACCAAAACCATTTTCTCCTGTTTCAAATAAACCGCTAATAATACGTTCAGATTTTTGTAATTTATTAATTTTAAAAATTTCTGTAGCGCCAGAATTAATTGAAGGATTGCGTAGTTCAATATCTAAGTAATTATAAATTATATCAAAAAAATCTGAACCAATAATTTTAGAAAAAGAATAATACTGAGATGAATCTTTTTGTTTGATTTTTAGAGTATAAGGAGCCAAAGAAAATTTAGACATAGAATAAAAAACGGAGTCAACAATATTTACGTATAGACTTTAACATAAGTACAGATGAATAATGATGGCAAAAAGCTTTTTTCAATGAAATTTTTTGGATTTCAGACCAATGAGCGTTAAAAAATTCCAAGAAAGTTGAATGCCAAAAATCTTTAATGGCAAGGCTTTTGGCGATTGATCTAATTTCTTAGCGTACAAAACTCCCCACTTGGCACAGTCTAGCCAATCACAAGACCTTGAGGCAGCTATCAAAGCCAGTATAGCCTTGAAATTCATGTTGGTAGATGCAGTAATCCTTAAATTACTGGCGATTACGTGTTCATTTACCTAGTAAAGCTTTTCAGCTTAATGCGGTATCATGTTCTAATAATTTTCCTACCCTTTTACGTGTTTTTTTAACTGATGTAAATGCAAATCCTACTGTCAAGAATAAAGATGCTATTAATGATGGTTCAGGAGTTGTACATACTCCCTGCGCTGTTCTCCGATCAAGCCCTATAAATTCTATTGATTTTAATGTTTTATCGGGAAGGAAATGATTTTCCCATCCGCCAAAATAATCTTTTTGATAACCAATATCTAGTTGAATTTCTGTAATTTTATATTGCCTAAACCAAGCTACTACACTACAGCAATTAATATTTTCCTCTGTAATCTCTGTTCCTTGTGTTATTTGATTATTCCATTGATCTGTAAAAGTTAAACTTGTATTAACTTGTTGTCCAATCGTACCCAATGATGAGTTAAACAGGGTTTGAAGTTGAGTTGTAAAAGATTCAGTTAAAATTGAAGTATGGCTCTTTTGATATGTCCATGTTTGTTTTACGGAACTAGCACAAGATGTACAACTATTATTTCTAGTTTGTGTAATTCTTTCAAATAAATTATAGCTACGATATCTATCAATATTAAGATAATATAAAAAACTATCATCTTCATTACTAGGATCTTCCTTATTTGCATTGAAAGATCCAGGGATCACAGGCTTAGGAGGAACAATATTTATCCAATCACTTATTGTTTCTTGAAAACTTGCTGAACCAACTTCGGAAGGCAGTCCTTGACATCTCCCAAGACCACAGTTGTTGGTAGCATAGCTTTTATTTGCTATTCCTAGAGTTAGGAAAGAAGAAAGTACAAGGAGTTTTACAGCCCCTTTAAAATTTATGATTTTGCCTATTGAACTTCTCATTTTATTAAATTTCCTCAAAATGTATGTCTTGACGTTCTAATAACAATCGTAAAAAAACTTATACGCTTCAAAAATTTTGCCTAAAAGAGAAGCAGTCTAGCACTTTCTGAAAAAGTTACAATCCTAATTCTTTCTTTAAGAACTTAATTTAACCTCACAAGAATACAAATTAGACAAGTTTTATTATCGCTAGAATTGCTTTTAATATCTCCTTCCTAGCTTTAGCGTAAATTGTTGCACGAAAGCTACTTTAACGACGTTTTTGTAAATTTTAAACTTTCACTTATATTTATATATCATGAATATCAGTATTTATAACTAACTTCATCAAAAATTTAAGTTCATTCTCAGTATTATATAAGTATTGAGCCGAGATAGAAGTAAAAACCTGCAAGATGGTCTTGAAACTCCTACCCTATATAGGTTTTAGCAATTTTTAAGTAAATAACAGTCCGTGTGCTTTTCTTGGGTATGCATCGATGGAGCAACAGTGCCGATTTATTACGAAAGCCGCTTAGTGCCAGTGGATTTAGACGCAGCAGGTAGACAACTCCTAGATGAACTAGACGAAGACCTCAGCTTTGAAGACCTCAGCAGCACCCAAAAAGCCAAAGCTAAGGAAACCAACCTAGAGGGAATTGTCGGTTCTACTAAAAGAATAAAACAGATTGCCCTAGATATTGTCACCCACTTTGAGGCACGGCAACAGGTAAACAAAGGCAAAGCCATGATTGTTACTATGAGCCGCTTAATTGCTGTTAATCTCTATGATGCCATTATTCAACTCCGCCCAGATTGGCACAGTGCAGATATTAACTTATTGTGAGTTCGGGTTTTAATTCTCAATTACACCACTAAATTCTCAACAAAATTAGGTGTTTTCGTTGCGTTCGCATCCCAAAATAGGCTATTTACGTACCCGATTTCGCCACCTCACGTTTTCGCGTTGCTCCCTAATTCTTGTTGCTTAATAGTTAGTTCTGTAAATAATAGGTTAGACATTTGCAAACCCTCAATCCCACATTCCGCACCCTGGGGTGTCACATAGTATTATCACTTAATTTTCTCTTGATTTTTGGATATAAATTATTCCTTTCCGGCATCATGCATCCGTTAATTCCTTGAGATTTAGTATACAATACATCCTCATGTCATCACAAAAAACAGTAAAAACCGATTGTGACAGTTGAGGGTGCGGAAGATAGGCTCAATAATTGTAATCAGAAGCACTAAATTGTGCGTTTGATTAAATAATAGAAGGATAAAGGTGAAGAATTCATTGCCAGTTTATGCAAATTTAATTGCTTAAACTGGCAATAATAATTACACTTTTAAGACAAGGTAATCACTTCATTCTCCACAATTACCACTGCTATATTTAACGACTCTAAATTGGGGCGCGAGCAATTAACAGAATGCGATGGCAATTTTCCTACTCTATTTCTAAAATCTCAGCTTTGATTCTCCCTACAATCGTGTCAGTATCCCTGCCTTTGTTGTAGTAGGTTGTGGGGCTAGATGGTTCTTTGCTATTGTGCATTCCATACTTAGCGTTATGGCTGATGATTTCATCTTTATGAACTTCTACCCATCCACCAACGACTTGACGGTTAGTACCTGACAACTGACTTAGAGCAATGTTTGTAATTGCTATCCGGTCATTGTCTCCAGTGGCTATAGTGTCGTTGTACAGAGTCATGGCATTAAAACACCGTCTGATTTTCTCCTCAGCTACACCATTCTTTTTGGATGCCCACAATTCAGCGTTAGTCATTCCCTGTAATTCATCTTGGTTTCTGTCTTTGGCAGTTTGTTGAGTTGTGGTAGTGGGAACGATCGCGGCGGGAATTGTGGCAACTGGTAAACCTTGCAATGCTTTTTCTACTGCGGCTGATACTTTAGCATCAATCATGGCTTCTAAAGCTTCTGTATCTATGGCAGTAGTGACGGTTGCTTGTGTAGTTTCCATTGCTTCTAAATCCTTAATTTTGGTTTCTAATTGGGCAATTCTTTGATTAGCTTCTAACAGTTGTTTAGCGGCTTCTTTACGGTTATTAAAGTTTTCAATTAATTTATTAATAACTGATTGTTGGTTTGGTAACTCCCATTCTTTCTGTAGGTTTCTGATAGCTTCTAAGTCATGCTCTAAAATAGTAATTTTAGATTTTTTCTCTGTTTCGATTGTCATTGATTTAAGTGTCATGAATGGTACGGATTTAGTAGTGAAGTAGTCAGCATAACCAAGGGTAGTTACAAGGTTTCTTAAATCATCATCTGTAGGCTTTTCATTAGTAAAGTGACCCGCTAATTTAGCAGCGTGTAGCATTTTAGAACCGAGTGAACCTTTACAATCCCTATCAGTTGCTAAACACAAATAAGCTGCTCTTAATGCTTTACAGTCGTTTTGGTCTTCACTGTCTCTAAAATTTAATACTGGTGTTTCTGTTTCTTTACCGCCAAAATATTCTTGCACCACACGACGTAATGAATTACCACGTCTATTCTCAATCGTGCGATTTTGAGCCGCTATATCACCCTTAAATTCTGCCTCTATTCCCTTGACAAAATCTCTGGTGTCTTTGCGTAGTTGGTTCAGTTTTTGAATTACATAACTTGCAGGGTATAGGGTAGCAATTTTAAATATTGGTTTCTCACCACGTTTTTTACCTTGACCTTCAAACATTACCCAATACTCTTGACCCTCAACTGGTGAAAACTTGGCACGGGCTAAAATCTCATGTGGCCTTCTACCAGTGGCAGCAATTAAACCTACTGCTAATTCGTGAGGGTCATTACTGTCCAATAATTTACCAGTGACTTCTAAATAAGTCTCTGGGTTAACCTCTTGACCGTCATTTACTAATCGGTCGTTTACCCGTGTTGTGGTATTTCGTTCTACCCAATCGGCTTTATCTAGTCCACAGAGTTCTAAAACATAGTGTTTTAGTTCGTGTCCTTTGACATTACCCTCACCGTCAAACTTTTCTACTAATTCGGCGTTTTTACCCTGCTCTAATTTAATAGATTTAAATTTCTTGTAGAAGCCAACACGACTCAAAACTGTTCCTAGACTGTCTTTGCTATAGGTAGTTTTAGTGTTGATAAATTCGTTGAATGCTTCACAGTGTGGCTTGATTTCTTCCAGTGAGTGCAGGTCTTTGACTGCCTCAAATAATTTATCAACCTCCTCCTGAACTGCTTTAGACATTTTCTTAAATCCTTTATTTGTTCAACCTGTTAATACTATAACTAACTAGTTAGAATAAGTCAATAACTTGTTATGGTAAATCATAACAGAATAACTTATAGGTACTAGCTAACTAGTTAATATATTATTATAACAAGTTGCTAGACAAAACCTAACTAGTTAGGATATAGTATTAACAGGTTGAACAAACCACAGAAAAAGCGGGCTGCTAACCCGCATCACTCAAAAAAATAAATTCATGACAACTCTAACATCTTCCAAATCCACCAAACCAATCAACGACAAGCACACTGCTAAATTTGATGTTGCGATCGGCTTACCTCTTGCGGCTGATAAAGCCCTTGGGGATGAGTACACTACCGCATATCTCAAGGAAGTTGTGACAACAGGTAGAACGCCTTTCTGATAATAGCTAAATAGCCACAAAAAAGCCTCTAGATTAATTTCTAAAGGCTTTTTTGTGGCTATTTAAAATTATTTATTTTTAGCTTTCCTGAACTCCCAAGGCATAACAGGCTTTGTCTGATTCCAATAAGAAAGATTCTCATCGTCCAACTGGGCAAATACAGACAAAGTAACCTTTAGTATAAGTTGTTGTGTGGTAACTCAACTGTATCAAGGGTTGTTTTATTATGTCAATATTTGTTGACAGGTTTAAGTTAATGTTTAATTTCAGTGTATATAGCTATTGGTTCTATTACTACATCTATCTCTCCTCCTAAAAATTCCCAAAAACCTGTTAAATCTAACATCCCAACTAAACCAGGGAAAGTAATTTTTTCCATATTTCTTCTTGGAATAAATCCAACTATTATCATTTCTACATCACCTGGCATAATGTATGCAGACCTAAGCTGATCTCTCGTAAGACGAAGATATTCTTGATTTATTGAACCTATTAAATGCAAATTTGATACTTTTGTATTAACAGTAACAGAACCAATCGAAAATGCTTTAATTACATTCAAAGAATCTTTAAAAGTATTTATTGCAGATTTCTTTTGTTGAGAATTTTGTTTAAACCCTTTAGCAGCAGAAGAGAGTTGTTCTTGTTGCTGCTCGTTTTCTAAAAAATTATTAATAATACTATCAATTTTAAATACTTCAATAATAGAATCCCAATCAACAAATCTACAAACCCCTGTTATTTTTACTAATGAGGAATATTTTTCTAATTCTTCTAAACTAGTTATTTCTTTCAAAATTCCTTTACTAATTAAAATTTCCTCTAGTTTCAAATATCCATCATCATGCTCTATGATATCTTCCATATATGAAGATAACAACTCTTCGGTTTGATTATTAATTCCTTTTTTTAAACCATTTTTTGTAGTTTTTTTGTAAGATCCTTTTCCACTTACTCCACCCCAAACATTTTTAGCCCCTGCTGTTAATTCTCCTTCACCACCAATTTCTTCTAATATTTCTGAATACTCTTCATCGGGCGATTTCGTTTTCCTGGTTCCTTCAGTTTCTACTAATTTCGTTGACTGTATTATTCCTCCTAATAATTGGGAAGAGTAAGAATGTAGTTTATTTTTATCTAAATAAATAAAGTGCTTTAAACTAAAATCAATACCTTCTTTTTCTAAATTTATCTCTAATCTGTCTTTTTCTTTCATCAAATTCCTCTTGATATTGTTGTTGCTCTAAAGCTGATTTAAGTTTTAAATCTTCAGTGGTTTTTTCAAATTCCTCTCTACTTCCACATTTATTTTTTATCCCATTAGCTATCTTGTAAGATACATCAGCTATCTGTTCAATTATTTGATCTATATCAAGATTTGCATCGGAGTTAGGGTTATTCATATTCCAGTGATATTGGCTGGATATCTTTAGAATAGTACCCAAAGCTAAATTTACATCATTTTGGCAACAATTTAAATTATTCACACTCGTGTACTCTTTTACTTTATTAAAAAATCTACTAAGTCTTTGATATTCAAAATCAGCTAGAACCATTACTGGGTGAGGATAAACAATGACTGCATCGGTAAAATTTATCCCTTATTCTTTAAAACAAGTCAAAGCTTGTTTAATTTACACCCGTATAGATTCTGGTGTATTCAAGTCGTTAAAGCAGGGTTAAACAGACTAATCTGGGTTCAATCCTGGGGTATAGACTCCGGTGTAGAAATGTCGTCAAACTTCACTACTACGTCTGTAGTAGGCTGGCCGTCATAAGCCCT
>NZ_JBPWOA010000012.1:0-1178 GCF_051781005.1 Anabaena sp. WFMT
GAAGTGTTGAATGTTAAGAAAAGCCTGATAAAAATAGCCCAAAATATGTTAAATTTTGGGCGAAGGATTAAAATATTTTGATTACCCATGATCATAAACTCATTTCCTAAAATTGTCAAAAATATCCTGGGAGGGCTACCCAAAAATGATTATCCTGTTTTGAACAGCCGTCTTTTTGTTGAGTGTTGGTTGGCTTATGCTCTGGATAATAGCTTAACAAGTATGCGGGATTTATTTAAACGATTAAATAATACAGGATTTGATGTAGATATTTCCACATTTTCCAAAGCCAACACTCATCGAAGTCAAGAGGTATTTCAGAAAATATATCATCAATTAAATCAATTAGTCCAGAATAAAGTCCACAAAAAGTTACATGATAAATATGCAATATGTCCAATTGATTCAACAATTATTACATTGACAAGTAAGTTGCTATGGGTGCTAGGTCATCATCAAGTTAAACTGTTTAGTTCCCTGAATTTGGCTACGGGAAGTCCAGAAGATAATTTCATCAACTTTGGTCATAATCATGATTATAAATTTGGCTCAAAGATGATGTCTAATTTACCAGTAGATGCTGTCGGGGTAATGGATAGAGGATTTGCTGGGTTAAATTTTATTCGAGAATTAGTACAAGATAACAAATATTTTGTCTTGCGGATTAAGAATAATTGGAAGCTAGAGTTTGAGACAGAAACTGAACTAGTGAAAATTGGTTCATCAACAGATGCTCAATCTTATAGAGTGATTAATTTTTGTGATTTAGAAACTAAAACTGAATTTCGCTTAGTCACTAATTTACCTACGAATGGAGATGCCGCAGTTAGCGATGATGAAATTAGAGATATTTATCGCTTACGGTGGGGAGTTGAATTGTTGTGGAAATTCTTAAAGATGCATCTAAAACTCGATAGATTAATTACCAAAAATGTTAATGGTATTACCATCCAAATCTATGCAAGTCTGATTGCTTATCTGATTTTACAACTTGTATCTGTTCCCAAACAATGGGGTGAAAAAATATTAGATAAATTTCGCTATTTGCAAGCCTGTATGTGTCAACAAATCAGTTATGTCCATTGGATGGAAGATATTATGAAATGTTGACATTTTCACCCTTGACAATACTACTATACTTGAATATGTAAAGTTTTGTAACGACGTTCAACATTTCT
>NZ_JBPWOA010000013.1:0-12741 GCF_051781005.1 Anabaena sp. WFMT
GGTTAAATAATATTGGTATCACAATTATATTTCTTTGTCCTGAATTAACAACTCGTCCATAGCGCAACACAATTTTCATCAAAACATACCAACTGACATACCAACTGTTTAGCTTAACCTCCCCCACATGAGGAAAGAGTATCACGGGCAGAAATGCGGAATCAAGGTAAACAACCGCGCATTCTTTTAACGATGTAAAACTAGAATTTTTAGTAAAGGCTCTTTTTTTGGCTAAGGTATACTGTTGGGTGTTTCGACCATCCGTTAAAGTCAGCTTACCTGGGTTAATTATACTATGATAGAAGTTGGGAATCTTTAACCCACATTCCGCACCCACAACTGTCACACCCCAAAAAAACGGATATATTTAGTACATAAGAACTAATTAATGGGAGAATTGACTCTAATTTATTAGAGCTAAATAATAATTATTACTATTAAGTTAGATATACGGTCGATAAAAATGACCAAGTACAAAATTTTGGTTCTGAGGTTATTTTGATGGCAAAATTGGTTCAAACTCATTGAAAGCTTTATTTTCAATGACTATAAGAAGATGAAAAAATCATTTTGAAACAACAGAAAAATGAGAAAATTTAAACAGATACTTTTGTGGAGTTTCTGTTGCTATGTTTACTGCCAAAGACCTGGAATTGAAGAAGATTGACCATTTAGGGATAGTAGCAGGAATAGTAGATTCAATTGGGATAGTAGAAATAATTAATAAATTACTCTCTTCAGAACCAGGAGAAAAAGTAAGTGCGGGTCAGGTGGTAAAGGCGATGATTTTAAACGGCTTAAGTATGATGTCACAGCCTTTATATATGTTCCCAAAATTCTTTGAATTAATCGCTTGTGAACACTTAATTGGTGCAGGAGTAAAACCCGAATATCTCAATGATGATAAGCTGGGGAGAGTATTAGATAAATTATTTATAAAAGGACTAGATACAGTATTTTTAGCAATCAGTTTAAATGCGGTAGAAATATATCAGATATCACTATTATCATCACACTTGGATTCAACATCATTTCATGTAGATGGTGAGGCAGCGCGGTCTTGGGGGTTTCCCCCATGAGCGACTGCCGAACCCGAAGGGAGAATATGAAAATAGTTTACCATCAGTGATATTTGAAAATCAAAAAGAATCAGGTTCATTAGAAAAAGAAAATGAAGAGAGTCAATCACCTCAAGCGATAAAGCTGACCTACGGTTATTCTCGTGACCATCGTCCAGATTTAAAACAATTTATTACACAATTAGTATGTTCAGGAGATGGAGATATACCAATATATATAAAAACAGTATCAGGAAATGAAGTTGATTCTAAAAAGTTTGGAGAAATCGCAGTTGAATATCAAAAAAGAATACAGGTTGATAGTTTAATAGTAGCAGATAGCGCATTATATACAGAAACAAATATCAAGTTAATGTCGAGTATCAAATGGTTGACTAGAGTACCTCTGACGAGAGAGAAATTAGAGCAGCTTTAAAATCCTTAAACTATACTGTAAAAAATCAATTAGGAAAAGCGATAAATAATCCAACTATGCGGTGGATATTTCAATGTTTTCAATCAGTTCATCTTGTGACTTTTCAACAAAAAACAGAATTTTATAATTTGACATCTGAAATGAAGTATATTCTCTTATTCCTCCCAGAAGCTTGCCGTAATTACTACAGATATATAAGTTAATTTATTGATCTTATTAATATTTTAATTATTTAGACAATTTGACTCATTAATAAAATTACTGAGTTTAATTTATCATGATTTTTTTAAGTTCATTTCTGGAGAAACATAAGTTATAGTTAGGTATTTATGTTTTCAGAATAAAATTATATTATTAATTTTTCCGAAAATTACCCTCATTCTTTATTGCTCTTTATTGAGAATGCATCTGAATCAATTTTCCTATCTAAAACTTGTTTTTTATAAATAAATGTATTTTTTAACACTTTTTTCATTAATTCACTTCAGTAAAAACCGATCGTTACTTTTAAGGGTGCGGAATGTGGGTTTAACCCACCAAAACTAACCATGACTCAACTAAAAACCAAACTCACTCTCGAAGAATTTCTTGCACTTCCCGAAAGTGATCTTGCTTATGAGTTTGTTAACGGTGAATCTGTACCTAAATATAAAAATGAGCAAATGTCTCCTAAATTTTTTCATGGCTCAACCACAGGAGCATTATTTATACTATTATCCACATGGGCGGAAAGAAAAGGTCGTGTTGTCGTGGAATGGGGGATTAAATTAACCAGAAATCAAGAAAATTGGATACCCGTACCTGATTTAACCTATGTTTCCTATAACCGTCTTCCTGCTGACTGGCTTAAAGATGAAGCTTGTCCTGTGATCCCAGAATTAGTTATTGAAATTATTTCTCCTGGTCAAACTTTTGGGGACATGATTGAAAAAGCTACTTATTATCTTCAAGCTGGCATTTCTCTGGTTTGGATAGTAGATACATTACTGTCTTTACAGCATCTTCTCTTCCTGTCACATTTCGAGAAAATCAAGTCATCAGTCATGAAACATTACCTGAATTAGAAATTACTCCCCATACTATTTTTCAACGTGCTGGTTTAATTCGTTAGGTCTTGTTTGGTATCAAAAACGGTGTTTCACCATATGCGATTCCTAGGTCGCACTGTACCCTATCGCTATGATCTCTTCTATCGGGTGAAAAATTATGGGAGCAACGCGAAAGAGGCAACAGGATGATTGATAATTAATGTTTTATGAGCCAGGGGGATGGATTGTTGATTATAGTTACTAGAATACCTAATGCGAATTTAAAATAATCCCCAAATTGGGGTTAATTAACAGCAGTTTTCGTGAGTGAAGAATGAACCCAGCAATTACAGTCACCCAAAAACAACTCTCAGAATTTCTGCTGAATGTGGCAGTAGTACGACCCGTATTTATTTGGGGAGCGCCAGGAATCGGTAAATCATCGTTAGTAGAAGAATTTGCGGTGGAAGTGGGAATACCCTGCGTTTCACTACTTGGTAGTCAACTAGCACCAGAAGACTTAATTGGAGTACCGCAGATTGAAGAATGGGTTTATGTATTAGCTCATTGTCTCTTGCATCTGGGTTTTGGTCATTTCCAAAAACGCACACATCCTCGTGAATGGAACGCCGCTTGTAATTATTTTATTGCGAAGTTTCTTGCCGATTTAAAATTCAGGATCTATCCCAGAAAAATACCTTTCTTCTCTCAATGTTTCTAACCGAAATGAAGAAAGTTTGTATCAGGAATTTTGTGAGCGTGGTCTTCCTGGTGATGACTTTGTGGATATGATTATAGAACCTACCAAAACTAACTATTGGGGTCGGGGTTTTGACTGGCAAACTGTTTTTGGAGCAGGATTAACAAGAGCAGTTACCAATGCAGTAAATGTCGCCGCCGGACGCGAACCTTTGTTGGGGACGCAAAACAAAAATGATACTCCTGGACAAAGAGCTAAGGCTTGGTTTATCAATAGCTATCCTCTGTTGGGAGCTTTAGCAACTAATTTTGAGATTATTGAAGATCCCTTAATTTGTCAACGTTTGGATATTTCTGTAGCTGCAATTTATGTCGAAAATAAACAAATTTTTATCAATCCCGCTGCTGGATTAAATGGCGAAGAATGCCGATTTGTGATGGCTCATGAATTGTTACACGCTGGACTCAGACATGATACTCGCTGTCAAGGAAGAGACCATTATTTGTGGAATGTTGCTTGTGATTATGTGATTAATTCTTGGTTGTTAGAAATGGGAATAGGTGAATTACCTCACATTGGGGTGTTACATGACCCTGATTTAAAGAATTTATCAGCGGAGTCAATTTATGACCAAATAGTCAAAGATTTACGCCTCCATCGCAAATTATCTACTTTACGGGGAATCGGACAATGTGACATTTTAGAACCAGGAAGAGCCGATTGGTGGACTTATGGGGATGGTGTGGGATTGGATGAGTTTTATCGCCGTTGTCTGAGTCAGGGACTTGTATATCACCATGAACAAAATCGCGGTTTTCTACCAGCAGGTTTAATTGAAGAAATTCGGGCTTTGAGTTATCCGCCGATTCCTTGGGATGTGGAATTAGCTAAGTGGTTTGATCATCATTTTTCTCCTTTAATTAAAGTCAGGTCTTATGCTCGTCTCAGTCGCCGTCAATCTGCGACTCCTGATATTCCTCGTTCTCGTTATGTACCGGATAGTAATCATGAAGAAGGTCGCACATTTGGCGTAGTTTTAGATACTTCTGGTTCAATGGAACGGGAGTTATTGGCAAAGGCACTGGGAGCGATTCCTACGGAGCGCTTCGCTATCGCTAGTTATAGTATTTCCCATGATGTTTCTTTGGTGCGGGTTGTTTTCTGTGATGCTTTTGCTTATGATCAAGGTTACTTAACACCAGAATCTCTAGCAGATAGAGTTCAAATCAAGGGTAGAGGTGGTACTGTTTTACAACCCGGTATTGATTTACTGGAAAAAGCGGATGATTTCCCGAAAAATGGACCATTGCTAATCATTACTGATGGCTATTGCGATAATTTACATATTCGTCGAGAACACGCTTTTTTAATTCCTGTGGGTTGCCGATTACCTTTTATTCCTAAAGGTCAGGTTTTCAGGATTAAGTAAAGTAAAAACCAGCAAAATTAAAGTCCCAACTTTTGCCTTACTACTTCATCTTTATCTTTAAAGCCTATCAGCACAGCCGTTCCATCTTTGAGGAAAAGCGGGCGTTTGAGTAGCATTGCATCTTTGCTAAATGCCTCAATCCATTGCTCATCTATCCAATTCTTCTTGTCATCACTTAAAGCCCGGTAGGATTGACCAGAAGTATTTCGCATAGCCGCATAACCCAGAGAAGTTACCCAATTTTGAACCATCTCACGAGTTGGGGGAGTTTCTTTGGTGTTAATGAACTCATAGTCAATACCAGAAGTGTTGAATCTCGCAACACAACTTTACAATCTTTGTGTTTAACCCAGGCCAAATTGTCTGTTTATTGAGAATAGAGTCATTAACTTCTCAAATTTGGTATCACCAATACCAATGCACAACTTGGGCAATATACTCAAAATCTTAACATTCAACACTTCTGAGTCAATACCATTTAATCTTTTATTTTATCGTCTTTTAATTGGGTTTGAGCCAGTTTTCTACTTTTAAATTAGGAATGCGGGAAAATTCACGAACATTGGCAGTAACGAGAGTTAGATTTAATGTCAAAGCATGAGCAGCAATTAATAAGTCATTACCTCCAATCGGTTTACCTTGCTGTTCTAAATCAGTGCGAATTTCTGCATAATATTGTTCTACAGGATGAATCAGGGGTAGTATTTCTATGCTATCCAAGATAATTTCCAGTTTTTCTATGAGCTTTTGGGAGTTCTTTTTTCTAGCTCCAAATCTTGATTCACAAGCTATAATAATACTTGTACAAATTTGGTCTTCTCCGACATCTTGAATTTTTGAAAATATCACTCCTCTCGGGTTTTTAATTAGTTCGGAAATGATGTTTGTATCTAATAAGTATAAATAACTCATTTTTAAAATTTAATATCATCTAAGGGTAATAATCCTGCGTCCACGTCGGCAAAGTCTTCGTCCAGTGCTTCAAGAGTGGAAAGGGTTTGCAATAGGGATTTTTTCTTGATGGGGGAAATGATGGCAAAGGGGATACCATTTTGTATAATGGTCAGGGGTTCGCCCGTTTTTTGGGCTTGGTTGAGTAGGATTTGAAGGTTTTTTGGGAGTTCTGCAAGGGTAATTTGTGTCATGGTGGGTTCTGGGGTTAGGGAATAGCAACTTTGGCGTACATCTATTTTACCTGTGACGGCATTGGTAATTAGAGAGGTGCGATATTTATTTTTTTAACAAAAGACATTCCTGACGCTTGCAGGACAAATGCACGCCTAATTGAATCAGCCGTAAATCGCTGTGTGTTCCCAAATTCTAATTTGACAATATCTCCTCTATTCGGAAAATAAGAATTAACTACCAATCCTCACTCCCCACAGCGCCCGCCCTTCCAGGGCGCTCGGCTGGGGCGGGGTACAAGCTTTGTCCCAGTCTCTCCCCCCTGCGCTTGGTTTACTGAATATCTAAATTGGGGGTCAGCAAAATACTTAACTGGATCTGTTGCCTTACCTTTTTGATGAGCCATAGTAAAATGATAAAGATACTTGATTTCAACATCTAAACTCTACTTGGCAACCTATTAATTCATGCGCGCTCGGCAAAGTATACTAGAAATGTTTGCGACTTTTCTGCAATTTGAGGCTGAACGCTTTAACGGTTGGGTATATGATGCAAAATTACGCCGCAACATTCAGAATCTTTTATTACAGATACCACAAACGCAAAAATCAGAAAATTTTTGGGCAATTTACTGGCATAAGGCTTGGCAAATTCAGCCAAATTCCTTAGCACTTAGTCATCTGTCTGCTTACTTACAAGAAACCTGTTATTGGGCTGTAAAAAGAACAATTCCCCAATTTGCCAGCTTACAGAGTAGTTTATCAGACTGTTTTCAAATAGCGATCGCTCAAGTACCGAAAATCCTCAAAGGTTGTGACCCTGATCAAAAAGCTAGTCTAAAAAGTTACAGTACTGTGGCTTTTGGTAATATTATCCGCGATGCTTTACGCCAAAAACAAGAAATAGATTATGCCAACGATTGGTCATTACTGCTGAAGTTAAGCCGCAAGCGACTCCAGGAAGCTTTACAAAATGCTGGGGTGACAGATGACATTATTGCTCGTTATCTCTTAGCTTGGAAAAGTTTTACAGATGGTTATATTCTGAGCAAATCACCAGGTGTCCGCAAGTTACAAAGACCTGACCAGGATACTTGGGACACCATAACTCAACTCTACAACCGCGATGTGCTACGCACCGCCGTAGGCGAACGCTTAACCCTAAACCCCCCTGGGACAGAATGCAATGCGGAAACTCTAGAAAAATGGCTGGTTTTTTGTGCCAAACAGGTGCGTTCTTATCTTTATCCAGTGGTTTCTTCCCTCAACTTACCCAAGTTAGGACAAACAGAGGGTGAATTACAAGATGATTTAGCAGATAATACTTATGAATCTTTACTAGCTAGTTTAATTGACCAGGAAGAAGCGGAAACGCAAAAAAATCAACAAATAGAAATACACAACCTGTTAATTACTGCCCTAGCAAAACTGACTCTACAATCACAACAGTTGTTGGAGCTATACTATCGACAAGGACTCACCCAACAACAAATTGCCCAACAGCAACAAATCCAACAATATCAAGTTTCACGCCAATTAGCCAAAGCCAGAGAATCCCTACTGCTGGCCATTACCAAATGGAGTCAGGAGAAAATGCATATTTCTCCAACTTCCAACGTGGTGAAATATATTAGTGTCGTGTTAGAGGAGTGGTTACAGAATTATTTCCGTAATCTGGAATCTCACTCCTCAGAGGAGCAATAGTTATGTCTCTGTTCTGTGTCCCCCCTACTCAACTGTGCTTAGAGGTGTCTTTAGAGGTACAAAACCAATCTTGGCAACAAAGCCAGTCTTTTGTGAGTCCTCTCGGTCGTTGGAATGCCTTTCTTAATCAAGTATGCCTTAGTACCTTTCTGCCCTGGTTGCAAACAGAATATGCACCAGAAGCTACTGTAGAAACCCTTCCCCAAGTTTGGGAAGTAGTCAGCGGTACTGCTATAAATCTGGATACAAAGCGCCTGATTCTGATTCCAGATAAAAATTTAGAAACTAGAGAATTTCATGTTCCTCAAGAATGGATAGATATTCCTAAGTTAGCTGGAGATTATTATCTAGCGGTACAAGTTAATCCTGATGGTGAATGGCTGCGAGTTTGGGGTTATACTACCCATGAGCAGTTAAAAAATCAAGGTAGCTATGATCCTCAAGAGAGGACTTACTCTCTGGAAGCCAATCAGATGATTGAGGATTTGAATGTGCTGTGGGTTGTGCGGCAATTGTATCCTGAAGAACAAACACAAACAGTAATTTCTGCATTACCAATTTTATCAACGACCCAAGTAGAAAACTTCAAACAAAGATTAGCAAGTCCGACAGTTACTAATCCGCGCTTAGAATTGCCCTTTGAAATTTGGGGAGCATTATTAGAAAGGGAAGACTTTTTACAACAAACACAGAATTCAACGATTGTTAATTTGCGTCAGTGGTTTGAGAATGTGGTTACAAATAGCTGGCAAACAATAGAAACCTTATTTGGTGCAGAACCCAATTTAGCCTTTAGCTTTCGTCAAACTAATGATGTCATTGAAGAATCAATTAAACGGGTAAAAGTGATTGATTTACCTATACAAAATGGTAATCAAGCATTGGTTTTAATGTTGACATTGACAGCAGAAACAGATGGAAGAGTAGGAATTCGCGCTCAATTGTATCCAAATAATCGCAATTCTTATTTACCAAATAATGTTAGATTAGCGTTAATTTCTGCATTAGGCGATGTTGTGCAATCAGTAACAGCACGGGAGGCAGATAATTCGATTCAACTAAAACGGTTTCGCTGTCCAGTTAATACAAGATTTAGTATTCAGGTAATTCTTGATGATTTCAGCTTTATGGAAGAGTTTGAATGTTAATTCTCAGATATGGCTAACGCCACGCTACGCGAACAGGATTTACAGGATTATGACTTATCTAACTTATCTGCAATATAGCAATCCTGTTTGATTTATGTTCACGTAGTGTGCCGCAGGCATGACGGAATTTTTTAAACGTTCGCGGAGCGTGGCGTTAGCCATACCGCAGAGACGCAGAGAGCGCAGAGGTAGAAAAAAGAGGTGTTCATATCTTATTTATGATTGCTATATTTAGTATTTACCATTGAACAGGTACACTGGTAAAGGTTCATCAAAATCATCACTCATAACCTCAAGTTAAAATTGTCAGAATCAGGATTTTCAGGATTTAAGGATTTTCAGGATTATAATTTATCTCGTTCCTATACTCTGTATAGAAATGAATTATAGAAGGCTCTGCCTTTAATGTATAGTTGAGGCAGAGCCTCTGTGATATTATTCCCAGTCTGAGACTAGAAATTACCAATTACCAATCACCAATCACCAACTATGAGTAAATTGATCGTCCTAAATTTAGGAAAAGGAAACTTACACCAAGGGTTTCCCACGGTCATAGCTCAACTTTGGCAAACAGATATTCCTACTCCCATGCAATTTATCGGTGGATTACCTGCTGCACCACAATTAGAGCATCTTTATCAACGTTGGCAAAAATTGTATACAGCTTTATATGCCAGTTTAGGATGGCGTAGTCACAACATTTCTGAATTTGAAATTGAAGAAGAAGACGTTACTCATATTTCTCAAGCCGAGTTTGAAAATCTCTGCCAAGAATTGCAAAAATGTCTGAATACATGGCTTAATAGTTTAGCATTTCTAAATATTGACCGCAAACTACGTACCCAACTTTTACCTACAGATGAAATTCGCTGCGTTATTACTGCTGAATGTCATCAGGTTTTAAATCTGCCTTGGTGTCTATGGCATTTTTTTAATGATTACCCACTAGCAGAGATAGCCCTAAGTCCTCCTGAATATGCCCGTGCAATTAAAACCAATCCCAGAAAGACTAATGGTAAAGTTAGAATTTTAGCTATTTTGGGAGATAGCCACCACATTGATATCGAAAAAGACCAAAATTTACTTCAGCAATTACCTAATGCTCAACTTAAGTTTTTAGTCGAACCCAACCGTTCCCAACTTACAGAACAATTATGGGAATCTGGTTGGGATATTCTCTTTTTTGCGGGGCATAGTTCCAGCCAAGGGAAAGGGAAAATGGTACTGAATGCTGGCGAAACTTTGACTATCGATCAATTAAAGTATGGTTTACAAAAAGCGATCGCACAAGGTTTGCAGTTAGCAATTTTTAACTCTTGTGATGGTTTGGGAATCGCAGAAGATTTAGCTGATTTGCATTTGCCCCAAGTAATTGTCATGCGAGAACCTGTCCCAGACCGGGTTGCACAGGAATTTTTAAAGCATTTCCTCACTGCTTTTTCTTCACAAGGACAAACCTTGTATACAGCAGTCAGGGAAGCTAGGGAAAGGTTACAGTCTCTAGAAAATGATTTTCCTTGCGCTACTTGGCTGCCTGTTATTTGCCAAAATCCCGCTGAAATATCCCCAACTTGGCAGGATTTGTGTGGTCAGCAATTGGGTCTAAAGTTTTCACGTCCCAATTTACGCCAGTTACCAATTGTTTTTATTGGTAGTTCAATAGTTGCTTTATCTATCGTATTAATACGACTAATAGGGGGACTGCAAGCCCTAGAATTGGCAGCATTTGACCAATTAATGCGATCGCGCCCCAAAGAAGCGCCAGACCCCCGTTTGTTGGTTGTAACTGTCACTGACCAAGATATTCAAGCACAGGGACAAGAACCTAGACAAGGTTCACTTTCAGATAAATATCTCAACTTATTACTCACAAAACTAGAACAATATCAACCAGCGGTCATAGGTTTAGATATATACCGGGATTTTCCTGTGAGTGCGAACCAACCAGAACTAGCCAAAAGAATGCAAAAAAGCGATCGCTTGATTGCTATCTGTAAACGTGCTGATCCAGAATATGACCCCACAGGCGTTTCACCTCCACCGGAAATTCCAGAAGCACGGCTGGGTTTTAGCGACTTTATTGAAGACAACGACAGTGTAATGCGCCGTCATTTGATGGCCATGACCCCAAATCCCATCTCATCAACTTGTACTCCCGCCTACGCCTTCAGCACTCGGTTAGTATTCTTATATCTGCAATCACGAGGAATTACAGCCAAATTTACACCAGATTGGGATTTACAACTAGCGAATAAAACCTTCGGACGTTTGCACAAACGAAGTGGTGGTTATCAGTCAATAGATGCCCAAGGCAGTCAGTTTTTACTAAATTATCGTTTTTCGCCCTCCGTACAGGCGATCGCACCACAAGTGACCATGAGCCAAGTCCTAAACGGACAAATCAACCCAAATGCCCTCAAAGGCAGAATTATTCTTATCGGTGTCACCAGTAATAGCAGTAGTGATTATTGGTCTACACCATACAGTAAAAGCCCTTTAAAAGTTGTACCAGGCATATTCATTCAAGCACAGATGGTGAGCCAGATGATCAGTGCTGCTTTAGACAACCGACCTCTATTATGGGTATGGACGCAATGGGGTGAAATCTGCTGGATTTGGTATTGGTCTTTAACAGGTGGATTACTAGCTTGGTATGTTAGAAAAATCACTTATTTAAGTATGGTCTTAGCGATCGCAATAGTCACACTATTTGGACTTTGCCTCATCATACTAATTCAAGGAGGTTGGATACCATTAGTACCACCAATAATTGCATTACTAGTTTCTAGCACTCAAATCACCTATATTAGTAGAAGAATAGCAGGTGACAGGTGATAGAAAGCAGAAGAAAAACAGATAAATACTATTTTTTATCTCCCTTATTTCCTATTACCTCTTAAAAATCACGAATTACTAATTATAGATTTGTATAACAAAATATCTGCATTGTTTGATTAAACAATTAATTGTTGTCATGAAAAAAATACTTTTGTTTCCTACTGTCACCCTCATCTCGGCAATGACCTTAAGCATTTTTAATTTACTAGGAAATTGGCAAAGCGGACACGCTCAAACTTTAACATCAACCACCAAAATCAAGTATATTGCACCTGGAGTGCAGGAACAGCCAGGAGAACCGAGAGGACGACGTAAAGGTGGAGGTAGTCGTGGACCCTGTAAGCAGTATGAAAACCTAACAGCATTAGTACCTGTAAACAAAACAGAAACGAAAGATTTAGTTTGGGGACAATCAGCATCTTCAAATCCCACATTTTGGTTTTTTGTCCCAGATAAATTAACTCCAAACCTTCCTATAGAGTTTGTAATTCAAGACGAAGCAGATAATTATGTTTATCAAACAAAATTTAATCCACCAGAAACACCAGCCGGCATAGTTAGCCTAGCTGTAAAACCAACAGTACCATTAGAAACAGGTAAATCTTATCGTTGGACTTTTTCTGTTTCTTGTGATCCAGATAAACCTTCTGCTTCCGTTTATGTTCGAGGTTCAATGACACAAATTGACCTAAATTCCACAGTAAAAAAACAATTAGGAGCAGCTAAAACTCCGTTAGAAAAAGCTGTGATTTATGCTGAAAATGGTATTTGGCAAGATACCTTAACAACATTGGGAGAGCAACTGTTAAATAATCAACCAATAGATGCAGAAATTAAATCTGCTTGGAGTGATTTACTCAAACAAGTTAATTTAGATAACGCTGTTTTCACTTCTATTATCCCATTAAATTAAAAAAATCAAAACTTAAACATCAAGCAGCTTTTTTCTTCTTGTAGGACTTACGCATTGACAGAACATAGCAAATATGGAGTATGAGTTTCAGCCTCTTGTAGGGTGTGGTTCGGCAAGCTCACCAACCACGTCAGACTCGATAATTTGGCACAATTAACAGATTTTCTACGTATCTCTCGTGACTTTGTATGGAAACGAGATAAACTTACATTTCCAAATGTAGGAAAAAAATACACCCAGGAATTAAAAATAATTTCCGAGTGTATTTTTCAGGATAAAATTATGAATATGTGAGACTAATTTCTGCAAATTGTTAAACAATCAAGATGTCTTGATTAACCACGAAATCAGTAGGTTTATTTT
>NZ_JBPWOA010000014.1:0-28376 GCF_051781005.1 Anabaena sp. WFMT
AAATTGCCCAAAAATTTTCTGATTTTTGCGTTTGTGGTATCTGTAATAAAAGATTCTGAATGTTGCGGCGTAATTTTGCATCATATACCCAACCGTTAAAGCGTTCAGCCTCAAATTGCAGAAAAGTCGCAAACATTTCTAGTATACTTTGCCGAGCGCGCATGAATTAATAGGTTGCCAGTTGGAGCCGAGAATGTTGAAATCAAGTATCTTTATCATTTTACTATGGCTCATCAAAAAGGTAAGGCAACAGATCCAGTTAAGTATTTTGCTGACCCCCAATTTAGATATTCAGTAAACCAAGCGCGGGGGGAGAGACTGGGACAAAGCTTGTACCCCGCCCCAGCCCGAAAGCACGCCCTGGAAGGGCGGGCGCTGTGGGGAGTGAGGATTGGTAGTTAATTCTTATTTTCCGAATAGAGGAGATATTGTCAAATTAGAATTTGGGAACACACAGCGATTTACGGCTGATTCAATTAGGCGTGCATTTGTCCTGCAAGCGTCAGGAATGTCTTTTGTTAAAAAAATAAATATCGCACCTCTCTAATTACCAATGCCGTCACAGGTAAAATAGATGTACGCCAAAGTTGCTATTCCCTAACCCCAGAACCCACCATGACACAAATTACCCTTGCAGAACTCCCAAAAAACCTTCAAATCCTACTCAACCAAGCCCAAAAAACGGGCAAACCCCTGACCATTATACAAAATGGTATCCCCTTTGCCATCATTTCCCCCATCAAGAAAAATCCCTATTGCAAACCCTTTCCACTCTTGAAGCACTGGACGAAGACTTTGCCAACATGGACGCAGGATTATTACCCTTAGATGATATTAAATTTTAAAAATGAGTTATTTATACTTATTAGATACAAACATCATTTCCGAACTAATTAAAAACCCGAGAGGAGTGATATTTTCAAAAATTCAAGATGTCGGAGAAGACCAAATTTGTACAAGTATTATTATAGCTTGTGAATCAAGATTTGGAGCTAGAAAAAAGAACTCCCAAAAGCTCATAGAAAAACTGGAAATTATCTTGGATAGCATAGAAATACTACCCCTGATTCATCCTGTAGAACAATATTATGCAGAAATTCGCACTGATTTAGAACAGCAAGGTAAACCGATTGGAGGTAATGACTTATTAATTGCTGCTCATGCTTTGACATTAAATCTAACTCTCGTTACTGCCAATGTTCGTGAATTTTCCCGCATTCCTAATTTAAAAGTAGAAAACTGGCTCAAACCCAATTAAAAGACGATAAAATAAAAGATTAAATGGTATTGACTCAGAAGTGTTGAATGTTAAGATTTTGAGTATATTGCCCAAGTTGTGCATTGGTATTGGTGATACCAAATTTGAGAAGTTAATGACTCTATTCTCAATAAACAGACAATTTGGCTGGGTTAAACACAAAGATTGTAAAGTTGTGTTGCGAGATTCAACACTTCTGGTATTGACTATGAGTTCATTAACACCAAAGAAACTCCCCCAACTCGTGAGATGGTTCAAAATTGGGTAACTTCTCTGGGTTATGCGGCTATGCGAAATACTTCTGGTCAATCCTACCGGGCTTTAAGTGATGACAAGAATTGGATAGATGAGCAATGGATTGAGGCATTTAGCAAAGATGCAATGCTACTCAAACGCCCGCTTTTCCTCAAAGATGGAACGGCTGTGCTGATAGGCTTTAAAGATAAAGATGAAGTAGTAAGGCAAAAGTTGGGACTTTAATTTTGCTGGTTTTTACTTTACTTAATCCTGAAAACCTGACCTTTAGGAATAAAAGGTAATCGGCAACCCACAGGAATTAAAAAAGCGTGTTCTCGACGAATATGTAAATTATCGCAATAGCCATCAGTAATGATTAGCAATGGTCCATTTTTCGGGAAATCATCCGCTTTTTCCAGTAAATCAATACCGGGTTGTAAAACAGTACCACCTCTACCCTTGATTTGAACTCTATCTGCTAGAGATTCTGGTGTTAAGTAACCTTGATCATAAGCAAAAGCATCACAGAAAACAACCCGCACCAAAGAAACATCATGGGAAATACTATAACTAGCGATAGCGAAGCGCTCCGTAGGAATCGATCCCAGTGCCTTTGCCAATAACTCCCGTTCCATTGAACCAGAAGTATCTAAAACTACGCCAAATGTGCGACCTTCTTCATGATTACTATCCGGTACATAACGAGAACGAGGAATATCAGGAGTCGCAGATTGACGGCGACTGAGACGAGCATAAGACCTGACTTTAATTAAAGGAGAAAAATGATGATCAAACCACTTAGCTAATTCCACATCCCAAGGAATCGGCGGATAACTCAAAGCCCGAATTTCTTCAATTAAACCTGCTGGTAGAAAACCGCGATTTTGTTCATGGTGATATACAAGTCCCTGACTCAGACAACGGCGATAAAACTCATCCAATCCCACACCATCCCCATAAGTCCACCAATCGGCTCTTCCTGGTTCTAAAATGTCACATTGTCCGATTCCCCGTAAAGTAGATAATTTGCGATGGAGGCGTAAATCTTTGACTATTTGGTCATAAATTGACTCCGCTGATAAATTCTTTAAATCAGGGTCATGTAACACCCCAATGTGAGGTAATTCACCTATTCCCATTTCTAACAACCAAGAATTAATCACATAATCACAAGCAACATTCCACAAATAATGGTCTCTTCCTTGACAGCGAGTATCATGTCTGAGTCCAGCGTGTAACAATTCATGAGCCATCACAAATCGGCATTCTTCGCCATTTAATCCAGCAGCGGGATTGATAAAAATTTGTTTATTTTCGACATAAATTGCAGCTACAGAAATATCCAAACGTTGACAAATTAAGGGATCTTCAATAATCTCAAAATTAGTTGCTAAAGCTCCCAACAGAGGATAGCTATTGATAAACCAAGCCTTAGCTCTTTGTCCAGGAGTATCATTTTTGTTTTGCGTCCCCAACAAAGGTTCGCGTCCGGCGGCGACATTTACTGCATTGGTAACTGCTCTTGTTAATCCTGCTCCAAAAACAGTTTGCCAGTCAAAACCCCGACCCCAATAGTTAGTTTTGGTAGGTTCTATAATCATATCCACAAAGTCATCACCAGGAAGACCACGCTCACAAAATTCCTGATACAAACTTTCTTCATTTCGGTTAGAAACATTGAGAGAAGAAAGGTATTTTTCTGGGATAGATCCTAATTTTAAATCGGCAAGAAACTTCGCAATAAAATAATTACAAGCGGCGTTCCATTCACGAGGATGTGTGCGTTTTTGGAAATGACCAAAACCCAGATGCAAGAGACAATGAGCTAATACATAAACCCATTCTTCAATCTGCGGTACTCCAATTAAGTCTTCTGGTGCTAGTTGACTACCAAGTAGTGAAACGCAGGGTATTCCCACTTCCACCGCAAATTCTTCTACTAACGATGATTTACCGATTCCTGGCGCTCCCCAAATAAATACGGGTCGTACTACTGCCACATTCAGCAGAAATTCTGAGAGTTGTTTTTGGGTGACTGTAATTGCTGGGTTCATTCTTCACTCACGAAAACTGCTGTTAATTAACCCCAATTTGGGGATTATTTTAAATTCGCATTAGGTATTCTAGTAACTATAATCAACAATCCATCCCCCTGGCTCATAAAACATTAATTATCAATCATCCTGTTGCCTCTTTCGCGTTGCTCCCATAATTTTTCACCCGATAGAAGAGAATCATAGCGATAGGGTACAGTGCGACCTAGGAATCGCATATGGTGAAACACCGTTTTTGATACCAAACAAGACCTAACGAATTAAACCAGCACGTTGAAAAATAGTATGGGGAGTAATTTCTAATTCAGGTAATGTTTCATGACTGATGACTTGATTTTCTCGAAATGTGACAGGAAGAGAAGATGCTGTAAAGACAGTAATGTATCTACTATCCAAACCAGAGAAATGCCAGCTTGAAGATAATAAGTAGCTTTTTCAATCATGTCCCCAAAAGTTTGACCAGGAGAAATAATTTCAATAACTAATTCTGGGATCACAGGACAAGCTTCATCTTTAAGCCAGTCAGCAGGAAGACGGTTATAGGAAACATAGGTTAAATCAGGTACGGGTATCCAATTTTCTTGATTTCTGGTTAATTTAATCCCCCATTCCACGACAACACGACCTTTTCTTTCCGCCCATGTGGATAATAGTATAAATAATGCTCCTGTGGTTGAGCCATGAAAAAATTTAGGAGACATTTGCTCATTTTTATATTTAGGTACAGATTCACCGTTAACAAACTCATAAGCAAGATCACTTTCGGGAAGTGCAAGAAATTCTTCGAGAGTGAGTTTGGTTTTTAGTTGAGTCATGGTTAGTTTTGGTGGGTTAAACCCACATTCCGCACCCTTAAAAGTAACGATCGGTTTTTACTGAAGTGAATTAATGAAAAAAGTGTTAAAAAATACATTTATTTATAAAAAACAAGTTTTAGATAGGAAAATTGATTCAGATGCATCTCTCAATAAAGAGCAATAAAGAATGAGGGTAATTTTCGGAAAAATTAATAATATAATTTTATTCTGAAAACATAAATACCTAACTATAACTTATGTTTCTCCAGAAATGAACTTAAAAAAATCATGATAAATTAAACTCAGTAATTTTATTAATGAGTCAAATTGTCTAAATAATTAAAATATTAATAAGATCAATAAATTAACTTATATATCTGTAGTAATTACGGCAAGCTTCTGGGAGGAATAAGAGAATATACTTCATTTCAGATGTCAAATTATAAAATTCTGTTTTTTGTTGAAAAGTCACAAGATGAACTGATTGAAAACATTGAAATATCCACCGCATAGTTGGATTATTTATCGCTTTTCCTAATTGATTTTTTACAGTATAGTTTAAGGATTTTAAAGCTGCTCTAATTTCTCTCTCGTCAGAGGTACTCTAGTCAACCATTTGATACTCGACATTAACTTGATATTTGTTTCTGTATATAATGCGCTATCTGCTACTATTAAACTATCAACCTGTATTCTTTTTTGATATTCAACTGCGATTTCTCCAAACTTTTTAGAATCAACTTCATTTCCTGATACTGTTTTTATATATATTGGTATATCTCCATCTCCTGAACATACTAATTGTGTAATAAATTGTTTTAAATCTGGACGATGGTCACGAGAATAACCGTAGGTCAGCTTTATCGCTTGAGGTGATTGACTCTCTTCATTTTCTTTTTCTAATGAACCTGATTCTTTTTGATTTTCAAATATCACTGATGGTAAACTATTTTCATATTCTCCCTTCGGGTTCGGCAGTCGCTCATGGGGGAAACCCCCAAGACCGCGCTGCCTCACCATCTACATGAAATGATGTTGAATCCAAGTGTGATGATAATAGTGATATCTGATATATTTCTACCGCATTTAAACTGATTGCTAAAAATACTGTATCTAGTCCTTTTATAAATAATTTATCTAATACTCTCCCCAGCTTATCATCATTGAGATATTCGGGTTTTACTCCTGCACCAATTAAGTGTTCACAAGCGATTAATTCAAAGAATTTTGGGAACATATATAAAGGCTGTGACATCATACTTAAGCCGTTTAAAATCATCGCCTTTACCACCTGACCCGCACTTACTTTTTCTCCTGGTTCTGAAGAGAGTAATTTATTAATTATTTCTACTATCCCAATTGAATCTACTATTCCTGCTACTATCCCTAAATGGTCAATCTTCTTCAATTCCAGGTCTTTGGCAGTAAACATAGCAACAGAAACTCCACAAAAGTATCTGTTTAAATTTTCTCATTTTTCTGTTGTTTCAAAATGATTTTTTCATCTTCTTATAGTCATTGAAAATAAAGCTTTCAATGAGTTTGAACCAATTTTGCCATCAAAATAACCTCAGAACCAAAATTTTGTACTTGGTCATTTTTATCGACCGTATATCTAACTTAATAGTAATAATTATTATTTAGCTCTAATAAATTAGAGTCAATTCTCCCATTAATTAGTTCTTATGTACTAAATATATCCGTTTTTTTGGGGTGTGACAGTTGTGGGTGCGGAATGTGGGTTAAAGATTCCCAACTTCTATCATAGTATAATTAACCCAGGTAAGCTGACTTTAACGGATGGTCGAAACACCCAACAGTATACCTTAGCCAAAAAAAGAGCCTTTACTAAAAATTCTAGTTTTACATCGTTAAAAGAATGCGCGGTTGTTTACCTTGATTCCGCATTTCTGCCCGTGATACTCTTTCCTCATGTGGGGGAGGTTAAGCTAAACAGTTGGTATGTCAGTTGGTATGTTTTGATGAAAATTGTGTTGCGCTATGGACGAGTTGTTAATTCAGGACAAAGAAATATAATTGTGATACCAATATTATTTAACCCACATTCCGCACTTCAAAAAGTAGCATGAGTAAACTACATTAGCAGTTAGTTAAAAACGATTGTTTTTCAAAATCAAGCAAGAATCAAAAATAAATTATTCACGCACAAAAATCAGCTTTTTATTGTGTAGAAAAAGCTATATAGACAACAATATTGAATTTGAAGTTTTGAATCAGTGAGGAAAAAACAAGCCTATATAATAAGAATTATAAGCTTGAAGATTAAGATAATAAATAATATTTTTGACAAGCAGTAGGTAGGAATGGCAAGATATGACAATGCGAATCCGTTAAATTAAGAATTCGTTGAACTCCTTGTATTATTAGAAGATGAATACCTTGAAAGCATTGAAATATCCATCTTAATGTAGGAGATTCTGTGAGTTTATTCAGTTGATTTTTAACTGTCGCTTTTTGTGCTTTCAAGGACATTCTTAATTGTCTTTGTCCTAAATTATAAACTAAAAGACATAATGCCATTAACATCATCATTGTTTCGACTCTTTCGGGATTTTTCACAAACAGACTATCCGCGAAAAATAACGGATCTTTGATAAATCTAAATCCTCTTTACGTAGATTGTTGTTCTTTATATATTTTGAGGATTTCTCCTGTTTCTAACTCAGTCGTATCTAAAATATTGGTGGCTAGAATAAATCTGCCACAGGAGTTTTGTTGTTGCGTGATTAACTCCTGGTTTTCTCTTAATTGACATCTCACTCGATAAACTGCGATTTTCCCTTTATTTAATGCTTCGGTAATTTCTAAGTCGGATATTTGATGATATTTTAATTTGGCTGTTAGACTCTTTGATTCTTCGTTCAGCTAAAGATTTATCTGCCAATTCCTCCTGTTCTAATTTAGCTACTTGTTTGTTAGTTTTTAAGAACTCTTCTTGGATTTTTTTGTTTAGTTTATGTAAGTCTGATTTTTTTCTCTCTGCACTTTCTACTAATAACCATCTTTGCTCTATTCCTGCATAAGATACTTGTTCTTCGAGATAGCTGTATCCTTTAATTACACTAGCTTTTAGGTCTTTACTTATGAAGGCTTTCACTAAGTTTTTGGCTTTCTTAATGGATAACGGTACTCGACTTATCCATTTCATGTTCGACATGAATTTTAAATTACTTTCGCTATATAATGCACTGTCAGCTACCATGACACTTTCAAAATCTATTTGTTTGGAATATTCCACTAATATATGAGCGAATACTGCTTTATCTGATTCATTTCCTGATCCTCCTCTGAAAAATAACGGTATATCTCCATCACTACTTACTATTAAATCTAATATACATTGTTTTAAGTCTGGACGGTGGTCACGAGAATATCCTTGTGTGATTATAATCGGATTTTCTCGGCTTATTCCTGGTTCTTTGTCTGGATTATTGAGGCTGTTATATTCTCCATGTAAATGTAGTGAGGTGGAATCTAAATGAGAATATTTTGTTTCTATTTCATATTTATTTACTACTGACAAGGCAATTATTAGAAACAATTTTGTTAATCCATATTTATAGAGTTTATCCATAACTCTGCCTATTTTGTCATCATTTAAATCTGATGCTTTTATTCCATCTCCTATTAAATGTTCTATGGCTTTATCTTTAAAGAATTCTGGAAATAAATATAATGGTCTTGACACAAAACCTAGTCCGTTGAGAATGATGGCTTTGACTACTTCTCCTGTGTTTACTTTCTCTCGGCAATAAGATTGAGAATACCTCATTGATTTTTTCTACTATTCCTATCTCATCTATTATTCCTAAGTGATCTATGTTTTTACTCTCAAACTCTTCTTTTTGGTGATTCATATCCCTCTTCTGTCACTTTCCGGAATAAGCAAGTAGTAAAGAAGCTAAATCATCCAGAAGTATAACAGGGTTTAAATTGATTCATTGCGGCAATTAAATGATTGAATCCCAGTAACAAATGTGAATTATGGAAAATACTTAACCAGGGATAAATTAGCCAAAATAGTAAAAGTGGTTGGATAATGAGACGCAGATTATTTAAAGTATTCTTCCATCCAGATTCATGGTTCCATTGTGGATGATTAGAAAAATCCACATCACTATTTTCTTTTGCCTTAGTCTCAAGTTGACCAGATTGATTTAAGCCTAAGAAGACTGGAGAATTTAAGCTAATCATAGTATAAACACTAAAAATAATCTCCCACCATCTCTCAATATGTTGGAAATTAGTGAAACGGTAATCTGTCCAGCCTAGTTCCTGTTTACACTGTCGAAACCCATATTCAACCCAAGTTCTTAATCCATATAAGTCACCTAAAGTCTTGTTCAAATTCCCTTGAAGATTTGTCATGACGAAAGAAGTAGAATTATCTGGCATGGTTTCTGGGTCAGTAGTTATTTCCCAGTAAGTTATGGTTCTTTTTTTACCATAAATTATTTCTCGGATATATCTAGCCTCTGATTTTTGATTGCTAAATGTTCTCTCAAATTTACACCACTTATTCGCCCTAAAGCTTTGTCCTGCGGGTAACCAGACTCCATGATTACTTCTAATTGCTACCACCTTGCTTAACTTTATTTAATCTTCGTTGTTTTAATTCATCTACTGACCAATCTGAATTAGCTAGGAAATGATGTAATGACTGGGCTGAGTTTATACTTACTACCTTCGCTATCTCTGGTAATGACTTCCTTTTTATCGTTGATATGATTCCCAAGTGTAAATATTTGAAGCACTCATAATTTCTTACTTCCTTAAATAAGTCTTTATACTCTGCACAATATTCATCTATGATGGCAACTGTTAGGTGAGAATCTCTTGCTAAATGTTTCAGGATTTGTAACTCTACATCCATTGCCCCACTTACCTTTCAGGGTTTTCTTTTTTTATTCTTTTATTCAGAATACCCGGAAAGTGACAAAAGAGGGATATCTAGGCATTTTAGTTTGTCCTTTATGTTTGCAAATTTGAACTCCTTGCTAAGTTACACGGTTGACTTTTGGAGTTTATGCAAAAATGTGAAAAATAAAAAATAAAAAACCTGTCATGAGTCCCGTTATTAAACAAAAAACCCAGTTCAAGACTGGGTAAAATTGATTATTAAAATTGCGCTTGAGTTTTTAGAAAATAACAATCTTAAAAGAAGGTAGAAAACCTTCAGCATTTTCTAGATCAAAGTTTTAAACAAGCTGAACGTCTAAACTAATTGAGAATCCAACAGGTTTATTCTCAAGAGTAGCCAACTGAGTTCCTTGGAAGAACAAGCCACCAGTAACATCGTTATAACTGAAACTATTGAGGTTAGTAACACCAAACCCAACTGTAGAAATCTGAATCTTATCACCTTGCGCCCAACTGAAATCTTTGATAACGTCTAAGCCTTCTAAACTGGAGTTGAAAACAAAGCTATCTGCACCTACACCACCGTAGAGAGTATCATTACCAGTTCCACCGATTAGAGTATCATTACCAGCATCGCCATAGAAGATGTCATTACCAGCGCCACCATTGAAGATGTCATTACCTGAACGTCCCTCAAAAACATCTTGATATTGTGAACCGGTAATATTGTATTTTTCTATATTAGAGACATTAACCAAAACCTGACCATTGACACGACTAAAAACATTATTTGAACCATTCCACCCCAAATGAATACCAGCGCCGTCCGCTTTGGCAGTGTAATCAGCTACTAAAGTATCAATACCAGCACCACCATCAACCGTACCATTCGCATCTATCAAAGTATCATTGCCAGCACCACCGCTGAGGGTATCATCACTAGCACCACCCCGGAGAATATCATCATATTGTGTGCCTGTGATGTTAAATCGCTCAACATTCACATGACCCAGTAAAAAATTACCTGTTTGGCGACTAAAAATAGCATTTTGTTGCACATCAATACCAGCACCATTATTGAACAGGCTGTAGTCGGCAACTAGAGTATCAACACCAACACCACCATCAATAGTAGCTTGGGTATCAATCACAATATCATTACCTGCTCCGGCGATTATTTGATCATTACCACCAGCACCATTGAGAGTGTCATCACCAGACCCACCCCGGAGAATATCAGCATATTGTGTGCCTGTGATGTTAAATCGCTCAATATTGCTGTAATTGAGTACGGCATTATAAGTGAGACTGCTGACAATGGCATTTTGTCCACTGTATCCCACATCAATACCAGCACCATTATTGAACTGGCTATAGTCAGCCACTAAAATGTCAGTACCTGCACCACCATCAATATTGCCTTCAGTGTCAATTAAAACGTCATTCCCATCTCCGCCAAAGAGGTAATCATAACCAGCCGCACCATTGATTTCATCATTACCACCACCACCTCTGAGAGTGTCGCTATCAGCAGCACCTTGCAAAACATCGTCATATTTTGTGCCTGTGATGTCAAACTTCTCAATATTGCTGTAAGTCAGTAAACCACTGGCATCACGGCGACTAAAGATGATGTTGTATCCCGCATATCCAACATGAACACCAAAACCATTGTCGAACTGGCTATAGTCTGCCCTGAGAGTATCAGTACCGCCACCACCATTGACATTACCTTGGGTATCAACCAATAAATCATCACCTTCCCCACCAGAAAGATAATCATAACCTTCTCCACCAGTTATTGTATCGTTGCCTTCATCGCCATTTATGGTATCGTCACCAGTCCCACCAGTGAGGATATCATCGCCGCCTTCTCCATAAATCACCCAAGATGAGCCGTCATTAGGTGCAGTAAAGATATTATTTTGCTCGTCACCTGTGTATGTACCAAATGTAGACATTTTAGTTTGTCCTTTATTCTTGCAAAGTTTGCGTGTAATGGAGTTGGGTGTTAGCTTTTCAACTCCTTGCTGAGTTACACGGTTGACTTTTGAGGTTTATGCAAAATTAAAGGAACAAATCTAAAAATTTTTTTGAGTAACCTACTACAGCCAATTTCCCAGCAATACGTAAGATGCCCAATGCACAGGATGTCGATAATCTGGGTCTTTTAATAGTGAAAGTTGAGCTAGTCGCAATGCTTCTGCCTTTGTCACTTGCTTAGTTGCGAGTTCTTTATAAAATTGACCAATGAGAAGCGCCCCAGATTCATCATCTAAACTCCATAAAGAAGCTAAGGTACTGCGTGCGCCGGCTTGAATTGCTATCCCAGCCAGTCCTAAAGCCGCTCGTTTGTCTCCTTCGGCAGTTTCGCAAGCACTTAAAACCAGTAATTCTATAGGTTCAGGTCTAGTTTGTTCTCGACTACGAAGTAAATCTTTTAATTCATTGACTTTCATAGGTTTATCCCAAGCCAGCACAAAAGTTTCATCAGCATTGGAACTAAATTGACCATGAGTTGCTAAATGCACCACAGAAAAGGGGAGGGAGTCAATTTGTTTGCGTAATGCTGCACTAGTGAATGTCTGATTAAGGAGAACTTCGCTAGGTACTTCCGATTCAACTGCTTTTAATTCTTCCTTGACATTAGGTAGAGAACTAAATCCGTGTCGGGCTTCTGTCAGTCCCGCTACCAAAGTTTTCAGTCTACTTTGCTCTAAAGGACGAGGACCCAATAACTCTAAACCGGGCGTAAGTGCCACACTGTATTTTTCTAATAAATACTGTTTGCCATCATACAGAGCAGCCATTGGTATATTCCGCAGAGAACCATCCAAAATAAAAACTAATGTTTTCACTTGACTTTGAGAAAGTTCTGTTTGTACAGGGCGAATTAACCAATCATAAACCTTGGCAGATAATAATTTTCCTTCTGGAGTAGTGTAAGGTTTTTCTAAATTAAATCTGAGTTGTTCGACAACTTCTTCAACCTCCCTTTGAGAAACTTGAGCAGTGTAGTGACGTAATCCTTGCTGTGGTAAACTCAGAATTACTTCTAGTTTGTCTTTGAGAATAATTGGATAAATTACTGCTGCTTGTGATTGTTGAATCTGTTCAATTGGTACTATCTGTCCTTCTAGACAAGCGGAACGAAAAAAGTTATCAAGTTCTGCTAACTGTAATGATTCAATAACTTGACGGGCTTGTTTTAGCTGCTCTTGACTAGGTTCTTTATTTGCTCCGGAATTTAAAAGAAGTTCTACATATTCACGATATACAGGTTCTACCGTTTCCCGAAAAGAAAATTGAATATCAGTGTTCACTGCAACTAAATCACTCCGCAGAGATTTTAACGTTGTGAAGGCGACTTGATAAGCGTCTGTCGCTGGTTTGATTGCCCCTTGAGATTTTAAAATACGTCCTAATTGCCACTGCCATTGATAGGCAACATCTGGAGCATTAATAGCTTGGGCTATTTGTAAAGCTTGTTCGGTTAATTGTTGAGCATTTGACCATTGCTGAGTTTGTTCATAAAGTTTACCTAAATATCCTAAAGCATAAGATTGAGCTTTTTGGTCATTTAAACTTTTAGCTTGTTGCAGTGCTGTCGCTAATAATTTGGCAGATTCATTTTTTTTATTTTCCAGTTTTACCAAATTTTGAGCAAGGTTAATGCGAGCATAAATTGTCGAGCGATTGGCAGATAACTTGGCTAAGTTAGCCTGAATTTGTATCCAAATATTTTCAGCTTTTTGTAATTCTCCATTATTTATTAATAGATAAAATTGATTAGTTTGAGCCTGAATTTGTGTGATTTTTGCAGGTGCAATTGTCGCAGCTTGCTCGTAGTATTTTAATGCAGATTCTTTATCCCCTTGAGCATAAGCTGTGTTACCTAAACTGAGTAATGTGGAGCTTATTTCTACTTTATCTAAATTATCTGCACTTTGTAATACTTGCAAACTTTGCTGTAAAACTTTTTGAGAATCACCAAAAGCCCCCACTAATCTGAGAACATTACCCAGACTACGTAAACCTGTACTTTGTAATTGTATATCTGGTTGATTTTCTAGTGCTTTTTCAACATCTATGAGCGTTTTACGTGCTTGGAGGTAAAGACCTAAAGCTTGTTGGGCTTGTGCCTGATTTATTAAAGTACCAATTCTGCCCTGTATGTAGCCAGTTTCAGTATAAATATTAGTTGCTTGCTGCCAAGTATTTAAAGCTTGTTCTGCTTGACCTTGAGCTAATTCTAAACTTCCTTGAATATTGAAACTTTGAGCTAAAATTAGTTTTGTTTGTGGCGTTGTTTGTTTGATATTTTCCAAAAGTTGAAAACTGGAATTAATTCCTTCCTTGGCTTGCTGCCACTGTCCCAATTGTTGATAAGCTAAGGCAAGATAATTTAGCACCATAGCTTGAGACGATGGATTCTTTTCGCCTTTAAGTGCCTGTTGCCAAATATTTATAGCTTCAGCATATCGTTCTGCTTGGTACTTTTCTCTACCTTGCCGAATTAAATTTGAGTTAGATAAGTATTGTGTAGAATTCTCTGCGATTTTCTCTGCTTGCAGAAGTGGGAAGCTAGAAGGTAAGGGTGGAACTGAAGAGGCCGTAACTGGTCTAAATTCGAGCATCAGCGTTAGACTCATCCCTGTTAGCACACAAAGCAGAAAAGCCAGAACTTTACTCCATAATTTCGGTATTTTTTTTGCCATCTGAAGATTGTCAAGCATCAGTTTTTCACAACTGGGCAATTAACAGGTGTAACAAAGGAATTTTGAGGGGTATTAGTGGGTGCTTGAGCTACTAGAGTGACACTACCATCAGCATCAATTACCCAGCCTTGAGCTTCTACAATTGCAGCAGGTGGTTCAGAAAGCTTTTTCTCCTCTTTTTGATAGCTATTCAATTTTTCATTCAGCAAAGCATGGGGTTGTAAGTCGTACCAGACTGCATCACTACTGAGCAGTTCACTGGGATTAGCTGGTAAACCACCACGACCAGTGACTATAAATTCACTGTCTTGATTTGCTGTTGTTCCTCCAGCACCTCTACAGGTTTGGGCAATTAATTTGGCAGCATCTACTACATTTGTAGGTAAAGCTACTAATCCATTATTGGGGTCGGTATTAAGTATGTTGAGATTCACTTGACCATTTAATGAAGGATTGGCTTGGGAAATAGCTGTAATGTCGCTCGTGGGTAGTGATACAGAATTTAATTGGGCAGGGTCGTTTGTTCCTAATAACCTCTCCAGGTCAACGCGAGAGCGGGGTGTTAGCCCAAAGATACTTTGAGCAGTAATATTTATGCTCCCACCATTACCAGTAAAAGCGTTGGCGGTAATATCGTTATTTTCTGAAGGAAAAGCAACAATAAATGGGGTGTTGATAGTAATGTTACCCCCATTACCTCCTGCCTGACCAGTGCCGGCAGTGGTGGAAATTAGACTATTACGCCTTAATAACAACAGGTCTTGTAGTTGGAGTTGAATATTACCGCCAGTATTACTCGCTGTTTCTGCAGAAATCACAGCATTGTTATCAAGGGTTAATTTTCCGGCTTGGATATCAATAATACCGCCCGCTCCACTACCTTGGTTATCGACAGCAATTTTAGCACCATCTCGAAGGATCATGACTTGGGGATAGATGAAGATATTACCGCTGTTGCCCGTAGCATCAAGGGTTGTATTAGCAAATAAACCAGTAGCATCTCCTGCTAAAGTCACGCGATCGCTTACTCTTAAAGTAATATCTCCAGCTTTGTTGTTACTGCTGGTTGAAGTTAGGAGTTGTCCACCACTAGCTGCATCAAAGGTATCTGCTGTCACGTTAATATTACCTGCATCTCCTTGACCTTTTGTTCTAGTATTAATGACAGCACCATTAGTAATAGATAATGCTTGAGAAATGATATCTATATCACCACCATTACCAATTGCTTCAGTTTCCACTAGACTAATCGCACCACTAGAAAACCCATTGCTGCTCATACCATCAAAGGAAACAACTCCACTGGCTTGAATGTTTATGTTACCCGCATTACCTACTGCCCTTGTGCCAGCAGCTAATTGAGCAGCATCTGTTAAAAATAGGGAGCCAGTTATAATTTTGATGTCACCACCCTTACCTATACCACCTGTTTCTACTGCACTGGAAACCAAGCTATCAGAAGATAGGTTGATAGTATCTTTGGCTTGAATGATAATATCACCAGCATTCCCCATACCTCTAGTCACACTGACCAATGAAGCCTGATTGCTCAAGTTTAATAAGTTACTATTAATGTTGATGTTACCTCCTTTGCCTTCAGCACCCGCTCTTACACTACTGCCGATTGCTGTGAGAAACAGAGGACTTGCACCATCTAAAATCACGGTATCTCTGGCATAAATATTGATACTACCTGCATTACCCTGACCTGAAGTATTTGTTTGCAGTTGTGAACCATTTTTTAACGAGAGTGATCCAGTATTGATATTAATGCTACCTGCCTGACCTACAGATGCACGGTTAAGGCCACTAATGATAGCACTTTGCTGATCCAAGGATAGTAGATCACGAGCATGGATATTCACATTGCCAGCATTTCCTTTTCCTGAACTGTTGGTCGTCAATGAACTGTCCTTGCTTGCAACCATCGATCCCGTATTGATAGTAATATCTCCCGCATTTGCCTGTCCATCTGTACGGCTATTCAAATTAGCATTATTGGTCAGAGCTAAAAACTCAGTAGTAATGTTGATGTCTCCTGCTTCACCTACACCAACAGAGGCTACTGCACTAGATATGCTACTAGGGAATATGCTGCCTTGACCATCAATAGATAAGGTGTTGTTAGCAGTAATATTCACATTTCCAGCTTTTCCCTGGCCAAATAGGTTGGTAGACAGTTGAGCGCCGTTAGTTAGTTGCAGAGAATCAGATGAAATGCTGATATTTCCACCATTACCTATGGCTCCACGACGAACTGGACTACTAATATTGCTTGGTCTGCCGCTATTATTTTCGCCATCTAAGGAGATATCATTTGCAGTGATGATAACATTACCCGCATTCCCTTCTCCAGATACTTGACTAACTATACTAGCGCCGTTGGTCAACGCCAAAGAATCAGTTGTAATGCTGATATTTCCAGTATTACCTATTGCTCCCTGGATAATCGAAGTACCTACTGATGTAGTAAAACCATCTATATCCTCGCCATCTAAGGAGATAGTATCGTGGGCAGTAATCGTTATATTTCCGGCATCGCCTTTGCCCAGGGTAATGTTATTGATTGCAGCGCCATTAGTGGCAATCAAGGATTTAGTTGTAATATGTATATCTCCTCCTGTACCTACAGCTTCTGGTAAGAGGTATTGCAAAATACCGCTAATGCCATCTATTTTTATTTCCTCTGCTGCATTTAGGGTGATATCCCCTGCTTTACTGGTAGCTGAACCTAAGCCAGCGCCGATACCAGCAAAAATAAAACTATCAGTCATTGCTATATTACGAGCATTCAGTGCCATACTGCCGTTATTACCAGCAATAACGTTAATTCTTGTACCATTTAAGAAAATATCTGTCTTGGTTAAACTTTCAGGAAAATTCAGGCTCAAATTATCACTATCACGCCTAAATTCTACAATTCCTTCTCCTATTACTCCTCCTAACTCCACTCTGCCTGCGGGAACACTCAAGATTGCGTCATCTAAGCTGACATTGCCACCTACAAGAGCTATGGTTTTACCATTCGGTTTTAAGAGACTAGTACCTTGTACTTGAATACTTCCTGAATTGCTTTGATATTGTAATCCCAAGGGGACGTTAATTGTTAGTAGTGTTACTGGTTGGGGATTTTTGGCTCTGAATAAAAAGCCATTATCAAACACAAAACTATCCGCTGTACTCCCCACAAATGAACCTGCAACGTCTAACTGTGCATTTTGTCCAAAAACTATGCCATTGGGATTAATAAAAAATAGATTGGCATTACCCAAAACTCCTAGCGTCCCCAAAATATCAGAACGGTTGTTTCCTGTGACTCGTGTGAGGATGTTTTCTATGCCTGTAGGGTTGGAAAAGTAGACCCGTTGCCCGTCACCAATGCTAAATTCACGAAAGCTGTGAAATAGGTTTGCTCCTCGGACTGCACCACCATCAATTAGATTGCCTATTGCTCCTTGAATATCAACCTTCTGTTTTACCAGAGATGCTTCATTGCCCAATGTAGTATCAGGTTTAATTTCAGCAAGGACAACAGTTTCTCCAACAATAATGGGACTTAGCAAGAGCGCTAACCCAAAAAACAAAAACTCGTTTGACCACCTAACCAAAATTTTGCTCAAAAAAAACATTACGTGTTATTCTTTATAATCACATATTTTAAATTTCATTTAATCAATACTCCAAACACTTTTTTACAGTTTTGTATGCCTTACAGGAAAAGCTAAAGTAGGATTTGTGTATTTTTGAATTTAGCCCAAACCAGAACAAAAAAGCCTTAATCCAAGAGTTATCTAAGTTTTGACAAGATAAACACACCCTAATTAGGTCTGTAGTATTGTTAATGCTAAATATACCAGATTGGTTCGCTATTTGCAGTCTTAAAAATTGTATCCCACATTCCGCACCCTAACTGTCACAATAGGCAAATTACTGAGAGAAAAAACCAACAAAGCATAACCCTCTTCCATGACTCTAGGCAGAAGAAAAAGATAAATCCTCAACTTGTGCATCATAAAAAACAAAACCAAGGAACTCATTCATAATCTGAATTAGCCATTGAAATCCTAGTTGTAAATAACGATTGTTAAACAGGAGAATCCAAGGTTTAATTAAACAGTAATAAATGTAGGGTTGGAGTAATAAGCGTAAATTATTTAGTCGATGATTCCAGCCAGACATACGATTCCACCAAGGATGTTGATGCAATTTTAATAATAGGTCTTTATCTGGAGAATTATTACCAACATTTTCTGGTTGATTTATTCCCTCAAATTGTAAACTTACCATCAAAAAGACACTCTCAACAATTTCCCACCAGCGTTCAATTTGATGGTAATTAGTACAACGAAAATCTGCCCATCCTAGCTGATTTTTACATTGTTTAAACCCATATTCTATCCAAGTTCTCAAGCCATAATTATTGCCAATTACAGAGGGAGGTGCATCTGATAAGTTGGTCATTACATACCACGTTGAATTTTCCGGCAAAGTTTTTTTATCTGTAGTAATTTGCCAATACCTTAAAGTTCTTCGCTTGCCAAAAATTATTTCTCTCATGTAACGGTTTTCAGTTTTACCGCTAGTAAAAATCCGCTCAAATTGTTTCCAACTATTGACTCTAACCTTCTGTTCATTGGGCATCCAGACTGCATGATTACTTCTAATCGCCACGATAAATGGCAGTTTATATTGATTCAATACACTGATGAATGTTTCACTCTCTCCGTAAAGACTATCTGCTAACACTAACTCAAATTTAAAACCTATTTCTTGCAGTTCTGTAATTATTTCTGCTGCTAATTGGGTTTTTGTTTTATAGACATCATCCCCTTTAAGTCTCTTTTTCGGTTTGTAAATCTTGAATAGTAATGGAAATGTCATCCCTTGCCAAATTCCATAGGCATTTACCGATACTATTCCGGCTTCTATTTTTCCTAAATTCCCTATATACTGTCTGTCTACATAATCTGTTTTTTTTCCTTTCTTCTTATCTCCAGTTTCATCAATAATTAAGATAATTTCTTCCCCTCCTAACTTTTTCAGAATTATCTCTAATCTTTGTTTTCTTACTTCCTGTACTGACCAAGCTGATTCTGTTAAGAAATATAGCAGTGATTGTTCATTTTTTAATCCTACTGCTTTGGCAATTGCTGGTAATGTCTTCCTCTTAATTTCTGCTGTCATTCCCAGGTGTAATCGCTTGAATGCTTCGTAACTTCTCACCTCTGGGAATAATTTTTGGTAGACACTACAATAATTATCTATAAAGGTGACTGTCTTGTTAGGAATTCTGGGCTGTGTCATAGCAACAGCACTCCTTTGGGCGTTCTACTTTTATTTTACTCTCTCCGGGAGTCATGGAAGAGGGTTAAAAACAGACATCTGAAGATAAAAAAGACATTTGAACAGCCATGAACTAACAAAAATTACATCAAACACTATTGTCAATAAGCAGCAATAAGAACTGATGCTATAGAGATTAGTATGATATAAATAAATGAAGATGTTCAAAACAGAAATCATAAATTAGAGTAATAAATTGAAGTGAGAAAACGTAAGGATTCAGGTCGGGGGTATTGACAAGTGTGATATGTGAAGCAGAATATATCAATTATGGAAAAAAACCTGCCCCGGTAATTGGAATGAGTGTGTTTTGCAAATATCCCTCTTTTGTCACTTTCCGGGTATTCTGAATAAAAGAATAAAAAAAGAAAACCCTGAAAGGTAAGTGGAGCAATGGATGTAGAGTTACAAATCCTGAAACATTTAGCAAGAGATTCTCACCTAACAGTTGCCATCATAGATGAATATTGTGCAGAGTATAAAGACTTATTTAAGGAAGTAAGAAATTATGAGTGCTTCAAATATTTACACTTGGGAATCATATCAACGATAAAAAGGAAGTCATTACCAGAGATAGCGAAGGTAGTAAGTATAAACTCAGCCCAGTCATTACATCATTTCCTAGCTAATTCAGATTGGTCAGTAGATGAATTAAAACAACGAAGATTAAATAAAGTTAAGCAAGGTGGTAGCAATTAGAAGTAATCATGGAGTCTGGTTACCCGCAGGACAAAGCTTTAGGGCGAATAAGTGGTGTAAATTTGAGAGAACATTTAGCAATCAAAAATCAGAGGCTAGATATATCCGAGAAATAATTTATGGTAAAAAAAGAACCATAACTTACTGGGAAATAACTACTGACCCAGAAACCATGCCAGATAATTCTACTTCTTTCGTCATGACAAATCTTCAAGGGAATTTGAACAAGACTTTAGGTGACTTATATGGATTAAGAACTTGGGTTGAATATGGGTTTCGACAGTGTAAACAGGAACTAGGCTGGACAGATTACCGTTTCACTAATTTCCAACATATTGAGAGATGGTGGGAGATTATTTTTAGTGTTTATACTATGATTAGCTTAAATTCTCCAGTCTTCTTAGGCTTAAATCAATCTGGTCAACTTGAGACTAAGGCAAAAGAAAATAGTGATGTGGATTTTTCTAATCATCCACAATGGAACCATGAATCTGGATGGAAGAATACTTTAAATAATCTGCGTCTCATTATCCAACCACTTTTACTATTTTGGCTAATTTATCCCTGGTTAAGTATTTTCCATAATTCACATTTGTTACTGGGATTCAATCATTTAATTGCCGCAATGAATCAATTTAAACCCTGTTATACTTCTGGATGATTTAGCTTCTTTACTACTTGCTTATTCCGGAAAGTGACAGAAGAGGGATATGAATCACCAAAAAGAAGAGTTTGAGAGTAAAAACATAGATCACTTAGGAATAATAGATGAGATAGGAATAGTAGAAAAAATCAATGAGGTATTCTCAATCTTATTGCCGAGAGAAAGTAAACACAGGAGAAGTAGTCAAAGCCATCATTCTCAACGGACTAGGTTTTGTGTCAAGACCATTATATTTATTTCCAGAATTCTTTAAAGATAAAGCCATAGAACATTTAATAGGAGATGGAATAAAAGCATCAGATTTAAATGATGACAAAATAGGCAGAGTTATGGATAAACTCTATAAATATGGATTAACAAAATTGTTTCTAATAATTGCCTTGTCAGTAGTAAATAAATATGAAATAGAAACAAAATATTCTCATTTAGATTCCACCTCACTACATTTACATGGAGAATATAACAGCCTCAATAATCCAGACAAAGAACCAGGAATAAGCCGAGAAAATCCGATTATAATCACACAAGGATATTCTCGTGACCACCGTCCAGACTTAAAACAATGTATATTAGATTTAATAGTAAGTAGTGATGGAGATATACCGTTATTTTTCAGAGGAGGATCAGGAAATGAATCAGATAAAGCAGTATTCGCTCATATATTAGTGGAATATTCCAAACAAATAGATTTTGAAAGTGTCATGGTAGCTGACAGTGCATTATATAGCGAAAGTAATTTAAAATTCATGTCGAACATGAAATGGATAAGTCGAGTACCGTTATCCATTAAGAAAGCCAAAAACTTAGTGAAAGCCTTCATAAGTAAAGACCTAAAAGCTAGTGTAATTAAAGGATACAGCTATCTCGAAGAACAAGTATCTTATGCAGGAATAGAGCAAAGATGGTTATTAGTAGAAAGTGCAGAGAGAAAAAAATCAGACTTACATAAACTAAACAAAAAAATCCAAGAAGAGTTCTTAAAAACTAACAAACAAGTAGCTAAATTAGAACAGGAGGAATTGGCAGATAAATCTTTAGCTGAACGAAGAATCAAAGAGCTAACAGCCAAATTAAAATATCATCAAATATCCGACTTAGAAATTACCGAAGCATTAAATAAAGGGAAAATCGCAGTTTATCGAGTGAGATGTCAATTAAGAGAAAACCAGGAGTTAATCACGCAACAACAAAACTCCTGTGGCAGATTTATTCTAGCCACCAATATTTTAGATACGACTGAGTTAGAAACAGGAGAAATCCTCAAAATATATAAAGAACAACAATCTACGTAAAGAGGATTTAGATTTATCAAAGATCCGTTATTTTTCGCGGATAGTCTGTTTGTGAAAAATCCCGAAAGAGTCGAAACAATGATGATGTTAATGGCATTATGTCTTTTAGTTTATAATTTAGGACAAAGACAATTAAGAATGTCCTTGAAAGCACAAAAAGCGACAGTTAAAAATCAACTGAATAAACTCACAGAATCTCCTACATTAAGATGGATATTTCAATGCTTTCAAGGTATTCATCTTCTAATAATACAAGGAGTTCAACGAATTCTTAATTTAACGGATTCGCATTGTCATATCTTGCCATTCCTACCTACTGCTTGTCAAAAATATTATTTATTATCTTAATCTTCAAGCTTATAATTCTTATTATATAGGCTTGTTTTTTCCTCACTGATTCAAAACTTCAAATTCAATATTGTTGTCTATATAGCTTTTTCTACACAATAAAAAGCTGATTTTTGTGCGTGAATAATTTATTTTTGATTCTTGCTTGATTTTGAAAAACAATCGTTTTTAACTAACTGCTAATGTAGTTTACTCATGCTACTTTTTGAAGTGCGGAATGTGGGCTACTAAGACCTATGTTCGTTCTAAAAAGGATGCGGGAACGGGGACTGTGTTGCCGAGGTTTTGAGAAGAAATGTGATCCATGGGTCACATTTTTGAGTTGCTTTCCTCGCCAGGCTTGTGTGTACACCGTAGCTACCGATACTGGAGCATGGGGTAAGCCATAGGGAGTTGCAGAGTTGGGAATTTAAGGCTAAGATAGTAGTTACACTCGTAACTACATTGGCGAAAGTTAAATGATCCAAACCTTAAAGTTACGCAAAATTGGTAATTCAGTAGGGGTGACTTTTTCTAAGGAGTTGTTAGAAAAACTCAATCTTTCCGAAGGAGATACCGTATTTGTGACGGAAACTGAACATGGACTCCAGCTTAGTCCTTATGATCCTGAGTTTGAGAAAGCAATGGATATTTATCGGCAAGGTAGCCAGAAGTTTCGTCAGGCGTTGAAGGAACTCGCTAAGTGAATGAACCGACCTGGCTAACTGAACAGATGGTGCTTGCTATCCATAAGGATTTGATTTCTCAATATGGTGGGTTATCTGGGGTGAGAGATAGCCCGTTATTAGCAGCAAGTTTAGCCCGTCCCCGACATCGGTTTTCCTATCAGCCGGAAGTTTCGCTCCTGGAATTAGCAGCGGCTTATGGTTTTGCTTTGTGTAAAAATCATCCGTTTGCGGATGGCAATAAGCGTACAGCTTTTATGGCGATGTATGTTTTTTTGGGGGTGAATGCTTATGGTTTCAATGCACCAGAGCCAGAGATAGTATTAGTGATGGAGAGTTTAGCATCTGGGGAAATTGACGAAAATGCTTTGCAGTTTTGGTTAGGAAAATATGCTGGTGAATTGCTATGAATCACTTGATGCAATAAGTAATGCGACAGAATTTATTACAACAAGTAATTTTTCTGTTCCCTCTTTCAACGAGTGAATTTAATTTTGTCCGACTACTTATCAAGATTATTTCCGGTTTATTCCCTGAAAAATATTTGAGGATTAAAAAGAATGAAACGAGAAAATTTAATTGCTTTTTTAAAAGCTCATGGGGCAGAGATTCGAGGTTATGGTGTAAAATCTCTGGCTTTATTTGGTTCGGTAGCAAGGGATGAAGCCACGGCTAAAAGTGATATTGATTTATTAGTGGAGTTTGACGGAAAGGTGACGTTTGACTGTTACATGGACTTAAAGTTTTTTCTGGAGGATAGTTTGGGATGTCCCGTAGATGTAGTTAGCAAGAAGATGTTAATTAAGGTTTGATGCTGTGCTGCGAAATCTTCAAATTATTGGCGAGGCCATCAAGCAAGTGCCGACAGAAATTAGAAATCGTTATCCTACGGTAGAGTGGCGGAAAATAGCAGGTTTAAGAGATATTTTAGCTCATGCTTATTTTAGTCTCGAAAATGAAACGATTTGGGATATTGTGCAAAATAAAGTTCCACTTCTGCAAGAAGAAATTGAGGTTATTTTTCAACAAGAATTTGGCGATGGTTAAATTTTCGAGGAGTTGGGAATTTAAAATCAGAACTAAAGTTGCCCAAAAAGCTCTTCCCTTCTGCCTTATCATTAAGCGAAATCATCTCAATCACTTTCTGGTCATTAACTCCCTAGATTGCTCCACTAAGCGAATAAACTCACCCCGATAACCTTCCATATCTTCCCCCTGACCTTGAGTTGCTAATTTCATTACCAAATCATAATTAGCATTCCCTTTGTACTCAGAATTACGGAGGATCATGCCAAAAGTGGCGATCGCAGCAGCAAATCTCAAATTAGTTGATGGTGTTAGGTTAGCGTTGAATTCACTATCTTTGGGGAGCAACGCGATTTTGTGAGTTGGGTGCAATGGCTATTTTATACACTGAAGATAGTAGTAGTTTAAATAACTAAATTAAGGAGTATTTTCACTATAAATTATCCTTTGGATATATTCCCAAAAGATAGGATAGGCAATATTTTGAGTCTTATCTAAATAAACTATTTAATTGAACAAAAAGAAATTGACATATTTTTTATTACAAAAGTCTGTTAATAAGCGACCTTAAGTATAAAATTTATCCAACAGGTTTTGGTTTAATGAAGGAAATTAAAATTGAATCGCAGAAATTGTTCCAACTACCAGCCATCCATTGACAGCGGAGATGTAACATAATTTCTGCATTATCTTTTAACCAAAATTTACTGTTACCCTTCATTCTTAAATTGACAACTTGTCTGATTAAACTTTCAATTGCACCACTACCAATAGGTAGGTTTCGTAATAAAAGTTTAGCGTAATTCAACCGCCCTTCACGGTATGCACGTAAAAGATAATCTCGCTGTAAAACCATTGTTTTACAACGTTCTCCAGTAGTTTTTATAATAAATTCATCCATCTGCTTTATTAAAGTCAGAGCATTACCTTTATTTAAGGTTTTTCTGGCTTTTTTAAACCAATCTTGACGCTATTTTTCATCATTAAAAGCCACATCTGCAAAAGCCTGTAAATGCTCGGTAACGTGATAAAAATCAAATAATTGATAAGTTTCAGTTGGGCATTCTAAACGTTCTAGAAGGGGAGGAATATGTATCCAGATCCATTCAGCCCCATCTGCAATTAACCCTCTTCCATGACTCCCGGAGAGAGTAAAATAAAAGTAGAACGCCCAAAGGAGTGCTGTTGCTATGACACAGCCCAGAATTCCTAACAAGACAGTCACCTTTATAGATAATTATTGTAGTGTCTACCAAAAATTATTCCCAGAGGTGAGAAGTTACGAAGCATTCAAGCGATTACACCTGGGAATGACAGCAGAAATTAAGAGGAAGACATTACCAGCAATTGCCAAAGCAGTAGGATTAAAAAATGAACAATCACTGCTATATTTCTTAACAGAATCAGCTTGGTCAGTACAGGAAGTAAGAAAACAAAGATTAGAGATAATTCTGAAAAAGTTAGGAGGGGAAGAAATTATCTTAATTATTGATGAAACTGGAGATAAGAAGAAAGGAAAAAAAACAGATTATGTAGACAGACAGTATATAGGGAATTTAGGAAAAATAGAAGCCGGAATAGTATCGGTAAATGCCTATGGAATTTGGCAAGGGATGACATTTCCATTACTATTCAAGATTTACAAACCGAAAAAGAGACTTAAAGGGGATGATGTCTATAAAACAAAAACCCAATTAGCAGCAGAAATAATTACAGAACTGCAAGAAATAGGTTTTAAATTTGAGTTAGTGTTAGCAGATAGTCTTTACGGAGAGAGTGAAACATTCATCAGTGTATTGAATCAATATAAACTGCCATTTATCGTGGCGATTAGAAGTAATCATGCAGTCTGGATGCCCAATGAACAGAAGGTTAGAGTCAATAGTTGGAAACAATTTGAGCGGATTTTTACTAGCGGTAAAACTGAAAACCGTTACATGAGAGAAATAATTTTTGGCAAGCGAAGAACTTTAAGGTATTGGCAAATTACTACAGATAAAAAAACTTTGCCGGAAAATTCAACGTGGTATGTAATGACCAACTTATCAGATGCACCTCCCTCTGTAATTGGCAATAATTATGGCTTGAGAACTTGGATAGAATATGGGTTTAAACAATGTAAAAATCAGCTAGGATGGGCAGATTTTCGTTGTACTAATTACCATCAAATTGAACGCTGGTGGGAAATTGTTGAGAGTGTCTTTTTGATGGTAAGTTTACAATTTGAGGGAATAAATCAACCAGAAAATGTTGGTAATAATTCTCCAGATAAAGACCTATTATTAAAATTGCATCAACATCCTTGGTGGAATCGTATGTCTGGCTGGAATCATCGACTAAATAATTTACGCTTATTACTCCAACCCTACATTTATTACTGTTTAATTAAACCTTGGATTCTCCTGTTTAACAATCGTTATTTACAACTAGGATTTCAATGGCTAATTCAGATTATGAATGAGTTCCTTGGTTTTGTTTTTTATGATGCACAAGTTGAGGATTTATCTTTTTCTTCTGCCTAGAGTCATGGAAGAGGGTTAATAAGACTTGCTTTGCTTGATTAATTCCTAAACTAACTAAGTGTGCTTCTAAAATCTGCAAAAATACTTTATAGCCACCATAAGTTCCATCATTAGTAATAGGAATATCAGAATTCTTGATTTTTTTACCTTGTTCATCCACGACATAAATTGTTACTAACTTTTGCTCAATCCATTTACCTATAAAGCCGTGACGGTTTGTCTGGGAATTTTTCCTTCCTTTTTTATTAATTCTGATTTTAGTCCTCCCACCATCTACAGCAATTACAACTCTTTGTCCTTTCAGGACATTACCATTGGGTAAATTTCCTAATTCCCGATTCAATATTTTAGATTGACGTAGGTTAATGCCGATTTTACCAAAACTATAGAAAACACTCTTTCCGTTTTTCCCGGATACTCTTCATCGATATTCAATTATTACAGTATTAATACTGCATAGCGGGTAACTAAACATATTTCTGTACTGAGAAATAAAATTAGCGATTACCCATTAAACTCAGCAAGGCTGTCACCAGCCCTACTGGTCTTCAAAACCGTGCTTGATATTTTTACATCACACGGCTCCTCAATAATTTGATGCTTGTCGTGCATACCTACTACCGGAGATGGTAGTTTTCACATCATGGCAATGTCTGTGAAGTAGTTGTAGGTTTTTGTAATCATTCCTTCCACCTTTCGATTTAGGAATAATGTGGTCAACTTCCATCACATCATCTTCTCTAAATTGTAATCCGCAGTGGTTACATTTCCCTTTTTGCGACTTAAGAAGTGTTGTCACTCTTAATGGTAATAGGGTACTTTTACCTCTTCTTTCGCTCCAATAAACTAAGTTTCCATCAAAAGGAGAATTTTTACCTTCTACCTTAATATGTCTAACAATTTCGGTTTTGGCATACTTAAGTAGTGTCAAAGTTATTTTCCCGTCATACTTTGTTGAAAATACTCAGTTATTATTGCCAACTGTTCCCCAGTATTTGCTAGAAATCCAGCTTTTTGACTTATCAGGGTGGCGACGTTTTGCCCAAGTTTGAAGCTTTTGGAATATGAGATGGTCTAACAAGGAAAATATTGCTTTACTCACAACTGATGAATAATAATTCGTCCATCCCCTAATAATAGGATTTAGTCGTTTTATTAGTGCCTCTTGAGGGGCTGATTTGTAAGTATCAATAATCTTGCAGATTTCATCGTAATGTTTCCTTATTGCTTTTTTACTTGGCTTAATGAGTGTTTTAAAGCCTAGTAAATTTCCATTCGAGTTTTTGCCAGAATGGTTTTTTCCTACCTGGTATTCCCTAACATTGAATCCTAAAAAATCAAAACCTCCTGTATTGATAGAACTTTGTGTAACTATGTTGGATTCAAGCTTCAATGTGTGGACAATCTTTGTTTTACTAGGTTTTAATTCTAGTCCCATTTCTGACAACCATTCACTTATCCGGTCTTTGCATTTGTTAACTACATCGAAACTTGGGTGAATAATTATAAAATCATCGGCATATCTTATAAAGGATAATGCGTAACGATTCTTTTTCTTATTTCCTGGTAAAGAATCAGCAATTTTGTTGATTTACTCTTCCATTCCATGTAATGCGATGTTGGCTAATAAAGGGGAAATTACCCCTCCTTGCGGAGTACCTTGTTTTGTTGGCAACCATTCATGATTATCAAATACGCCTGCTTTTAACCATTTCTTTATTAAACGGTTTAGGGTTGGAAACGTATTGATTTTCTTGAGTAGTGCCTGATGGTTGATTTCATCGAAACATTTTGAAATGTCGGCATCCAAAACCCATTTTGGTTTTTGTTTGATGCTGTTAAATATTGCTTCGATGGCATCATGGGTTGAAC
>NZ_JBPWOA010000015.1:0-25557 GCF_051781005.1 Anabaena sp. WFMT
CTGAGACAATTCATACCTATGGATCTTTAATTTCACCATTAATGAGGATGCAGAGTATTAAATATCTTCCTGTATACTCTCTTAATATCCGTATTTCAAGAAACGATTATATTTACATCAAGGTTCTGGTGACGGACTGGGAGTGTGAACCTAAAATTAAAGATGAAATAAAGTTACTATGGGTGCAGGATTACAAATTGCTGAAATAGCCTAATCAAGAGGATTTATAATCTAAAGTCCTACATCCAAAATTGGTATTGAGATAGGCAGAATTACAAACAGCAGTATTCTGACCAATTCAGGCATCTATTGATTTTAAGAAACCTCCACGCATCCCCATCGTCTTTAACCAGGCTGCTCCTCTTACGAACACTATTTCAGCCCTCTGTTAAGCAGGTTTTATATATGAATGACCAACAAAGAACTAACCGTAATATTTCTTCAGGTGTAATAGCAGCTGTCTCATCTGCGGTTGTGGCAGTAAGTGGTGGTGTAGCTTGGATTACTTCTCAAACTCCCAATACTCCCACACCAGTAAACCCTTCTCAAAGCATTAGACAGCCACAACAGCCATTGACTACGCAGCCAGCTAATGAACAGACTGCTAGTATATATTGGCTCAAACCTAAAGATACAGGTGTTGAGTTAGTTCCTCAACCTCTCAAAATTGCGGCTGCACAACCAAACCAAGTTTTGGAAAAGGCTTTCCAAGCTTTACTATCAGGTCCAAGTGAAGGTACAGATTCGACAACTATTCCTCAAGGAACTCAATTGCTGGGAATGAAGGTGGAAAATAATGAAGTCCATGTGAATTTATCAGAAAATTTTACCAGTGGTGGTGGTAGTACTTCAATGATGGGTCGTGTCGGTCAGGTTGTCTATACTGCGACAACTTTAAATCCTGATGCCAAGGTGTTTATTGAGGTAAATGGCAAGCCTTTGGAAGTTTTAGGTGGTGAAGGTGTGGAAATAGAACAGCCACTAACTCGTAAAAGCTTTAACCAAAATTATCCGCTTTAGCAAATAATCAATGGTCAGTGGTCGATTTAGCAAAAAATAAACTAATGACCAATGACCAATGACTAACTTTTATTTAGTACCCTGAAGCTACGGGCTTGCTGTTCTAGCCTGGTGGCCAAGCGATCGCTACGCTTGCTTCCCCGGAGAGGTACGCCGCAGGTATCGCACACCCGGTTCACAAATCAAAAATCATTTCGTCTTCTACCCGGTAGTAAGCGCAAGTTCCTTCACTGCGGCGGCTAAGGATTCCCGATTGCCACATTACTTTCAGGTGCTTTGATACGTTTGCCTGAGATGTTTGTGTTGCCTCTACACAACTCTTGCACACATTTTTTTCATTCCGTAGCAAGTGTAACAGCCGCAGATGCATCGGCTCACTTAATAGGCTGAAGTATTCAGCGACTTGTTGCACTACTTCTGGTGGTACAGGCAACGTTTGTTTCATCAGGATTAACCTGCAAGTACTTAGAGCTTTAACAATGACTAATTTTATAGATTAATACTTAATCAGGGTTAATTCGCATCAAAGGTTGACCATATTCAACTGCTTCACCATTCTGCACCAAAATTTCCATCACCTGTCCAGAGACTTCGGCTTCAATTTCGTTCATCAGCTTCATGGCTTCGATGATACAGACTGATTGACCACTACGGACGCGATCGCCTACTTCCACAAATGCCGCTTCACCAGGCGCAGGTGCGCGGTAAAATGTTCCCACCATAGGGGACTGCACTTCTACCAATCTGGCTGAAGGCGTATTCACTGACAACGGTGATTGCGCCCCAGCTACAGAATTATCACGACTTGTCGCGGCTTCTGGTAGGGTTGTGGGTGCTATTTGGTTAACTGATGTCAATCCTGAACCTACCACACCGCCTAAGGTCGCTTGACCTACGGATAGGACATGATTGCTGACACCTTTCCGTACTGTTAGCTCAAAGTCATCGCTTTTGAGCGTTACTTCGGCAATATCCGTTTGTGCAATAGTTGCCAGTAGTTGGCGGATTTCATTAAAGTCTAATGGCACAGTTTTTTTACCTCGACCTAACCGTAAACGAGAATCTTAAGTGTGGCAGGGATTTAATCCCTATATAAACAAGGGATTGAAATCGTTATTACCAATTTTGGATTTTGGATTTTGGATTTTGGATTGTAATTGCAAAAATTATTACCCATAACCCAATCATTATCCCAACTTGGTTTCAGGAGAGATAAAAATTATTCCCTACCCAAGTATTTATCTTCCCTGGTATCAATTTTAATCCGTTCTCCTTGAGTAATAAACAAGGGAACCATGACAGTTGCACCAGTTTCGACAATTGCAGGCTTAGTACCACCTGTAGCAGTATCACCTTTAACACCAGGATCTGTTTGCACAATTTCTAGAACTACAGAATTAGGCAGTTCTACTTCTAGCACTTGTTCGCCCCAACGAATAACGTTGACTTCCATACCTTCTTTGAGGTATTTTACGCGATCGCCAATTTCCGCTACGGTCAATCTGCCTTCTTCGTAGGTTTCCATATCCATAAAGACTAACTCTTCGCCTTCTTTATAGGTATGCTGCATCGTAATTTTTTCCAGAGTAGCTTGTGGCAAAGATTCCCCAGCCCGGAAAGTTTTTTCGAGTACTTTCCCACTCTGGACATTTCTTAGTGTTGTTCGCACAAAGGCAGAACCTTTGCCCGGTTTAACGTGAAGGAAATCTATCACTCGCCATACAGACCCGTCTAGGACAATTGAGACACCGGGTCGAAAGTCGTTACTAGAGATCATGAAACTTTCAATTTTTGGAAGACAATCGGCATTTATTGTACCCTTCAAGGGTCGTAATTTGTCAGTTGTTATTCGTCTTTAGCTTCAGGACTCAGCACTCAAAAATCAGTACTCAGTACTCAGGACTGTTACTGTGGGAAGATAATTGATGTGTTACTTCCAGTCAAAAATTTGATGCTGCATTTGAGAAATTCCATGTTTAACTTCATAAAGTCCTGGCTAAAACACAGCCTAAAGGCAATACTGCTTGTAACAATAGTTTTAGGTCTAAGCACAGCCGGGTGGACTCCCTCTAGTTACGCTGCCCTACCAGCGGGGAATGCGATTACTGACGGCAAAGCTTTGTTAAGGTATGCACTCCCAATTGATAACAAACCAGTACGCAAACTGCAAGCTAGTTTAGAGGATATTTCCAACCAACTGCGAGCAAATAAGCGGTGGGGTGCGATCGCTAACGACCTCAAGCAAGCATCACGGATTCTCGATCAATCCTCCCAAATCTTAGCAAGCGTTCCCGAAGAACGCCAACCCCAAGCTGAAGCTTGGATTACTGAATTGAAATCTGGTGTGACAGAACTGCAAGAAGTAGTCAAAACCAAACAGAAAGACCCTATTCTGGAAGGAAGAGCCAAATTACTCAACCTAGTTAGCTTGCTGGAAGAGTCAATGGTGAAGGAATTCCCCTTTGAAGTCCCTGCTGAGTACAGTAATTTACCTCAACTCAAAGGTCGTGCTACTATCGCTTTCAAAACTAACAAAGGCGACCTTACCGTGGTTGTAGACGGTTACAGCGCCCCTGTCACTGCTGGTAATTTTGTCGATTTGGTACAACGGGGTTTTTATAACGGTTTAGAATTCACTCGTTCAGAAGAATCTTATGTGCTGCAAACTGGAGATCCAGCCGGCAAAGAAGTAGGTTTTATTGACCCAAAAACTGGCCAATACCGAGCTATTCCCTTAGAAATTTTAGTTGAAGGCGAAAAAGAACCAACTTACGGAATAACTCTCGAAGATGCTGGACGTTATCTCGATATGCCAGTATTACCTTTTTCTTCCTTTGGTGCATTAGCAATGGCACGTCCTGAAGGTGACGTAAATGGTGCTTCTTCTCAAATTTTCTTCTTCCTTTTTGAACCAGAACTTACCCCCGCAGGACGTAATCTTTTAGATGGTCGCTATACTGTGTTTGGCTATCTGACAGAAGGTAGAGAGATTTTAGATAAACTGAATGCAGATGACAAAATTGAATCTGTAACCGTTGTTCAGGGCATAGAAAATTTAGTTCAGCCAAAAGCAGCATAATTAATTATTGTTCATAGTTGGTGCTTTAGCGCTAAAGTGCCAACTACAAACCAAACCTAAATTCCCAAACATTAATTTACCTAAAAATTGTTTTAAAATGCAGATAAATTAAACGACCACAGCTTGTCCTAATCTCTTAAGAATTTGCAAAACTTCTGCTAATTCATGTCGTCGGGGAAATAGGGAAAATGTGCGTGATACGTCGTATTTGGGTGTATCTGTGAGAGTTAACTTGAGAAATATAAATTCGTCACCATTAGTAACCATACCAAATACAGGTTTATCAGGTTGGGAAGTAGTTAACATATAGGCTAATAACTGCGGTATTGCTGCGGCAACTGGAATGCTATTTCGTTTAGATTCAACTACAAAAATCCAAAGTTTTTCTTGTACAACTAAGGTATCAATAAAACCGCGAATTATTTCTTCTAGTTCTTCAATTTCTAAATTGATGCCATAAGGTGAGCGAATTCGGTAAGGTGAATCTAGAAAACCTGCAAGTTCCAAAAGTGGCGAAACTACTAAAAGATTAATTGTCCCTTCTAATAATAGACCATCAACGCGATGATAATCATAACGTTGTTTGATGCGAGTAACACCTGCTTGTTCTTGTGGACTGAGTTGGGGTAAGTCTGTCAACCATTCGTTAAAAAAGTTTTCGTCTTCTGCTTGGTGTAAGTTACAACGAGTTTGTAAATCACTCAAGCTTTTAATAGTGTCAGTTATTCCAACGCTAGAAACCATGTGCTGTTACCTTAGTTCTGGTTGCTGGAGAAAGTGCAAGAAGTGGGTTGAAAAAATAGTTAATCCATTGATTCTATGCTTATTATAAAGGCAATTTTATGTTAATTTCAAATTTGAAAAATTAATCGCACGAATGTTAAGCTATGAAGTATATTGAATAGGGCGAAATGTTTAAAACATGGAAAAATTTTGTTTAAAAATAAATCCAACTGGGAAGGAATTGCGAGACTTTAAAATACGAATGTCTCTAGACAATCAGTTCTTTAGTTATTCTTTCAAAGATATAATAACTTTATGGATTAAGTTTATAAACAATGACAATATTGATGTTTTTTTCAATTCACATTTGAGGAAATTCGAGATGAGTTGATTAAATCAGACTACTCTAATAATGAAGTCGATTTGCAAAATATGACTACAGAAGAACAAAATTTTTATGCTTATTTTTGTGAATATCAGCTCCATTTAGAAAAAATAGAGCCATATAATTACTTTGCTCATGTTAGGGAACTAGCACAGATTGATTTACAGGAGATTGCCAATAATATTAACAATTGTCAATTAAAACTAGAACAAATTGATACAAAAAAAGATGATTATGAAAAACAAATGGTTGAACACTTTAAAAGTATCAACACTAAAGCAAGAGAAAAAATTAATACTGTTAGTAGTGAACCTGAAAAACATATTACGCCTTGGGTGATTTTATCTAGAGAAAAGCCTTATGAATACAGGTGTTGTCCTGAAAGATATAATGTAGATAATTTTTCAGAAATCAAAATTAAATTCTTATTCTTAATTAAGGGTCTTTATAAAATTGATCAAGAAATTAATAACTTAGAAAACTTATATAAAAATAACGTCCCTGATTTTTTTAGTTCCGTACAAAAATACATAATTGATTGTAATATTATAGACGATTTAAGACAAATGATTACAGAAAACACTTGTCTAAAAATGCGTGAAATTATTCTTATACCAGCGTTAGATTTTTAGGTTCTTGCGTCTCTTTTATGGAGAGAAAGTAAATTAACAGAAATTAAGAGTTAAAAGTTTTCACAAATAGCAGTCTGAAACAGTTGGGATACAAGAAGTTATAGAGTTTTACATATGTCTAAATACCGAAGGTGAGATAATTAGATATATAAAAACAAGCATTGGGGGCAGTAGTTATGAAATTTCCTGTAGAGCAAATCCTCAATCTCCCAGAAATGAAAGTATTAGATTGCCAAGAAGTAGAAGGAGCAGGAATTATCATCACAATCGAGAAAGCAGTCAACCATTGCACTTGTCCAAATTGCGGACATATCACCCAGAGTATACACCAAAGCCATTGGCGAATGATACATGATTTACCGTGGAGTGAAAAGCCAGTTCTATTAAAAATAAATCGTCGTCAATTTAAATGCCATAAGTGTAAAAAGGTATTTAGTGAACAACTCGACTTTGTAGAGAAAAGTAAAGGATATACGAAAAGATTAGCCACTAACATAGTAGAACAAGTATTGAATAGTAACATTCATAGTGTCGCCAAAAGAAACGACCTCAGTGATGAGGAAGTAGAATCAATGTTAAAAAGGCAAGTAGCACAAATACAGAAGATAAATTTAAAAGGAGTAAAAAGGTTAGGGATAGATGAAATAGCCTTGGTGAAAGGACAAGGAAACTATTTGGCAGTGTTGGTAGATTTAGATACTCGCAAACCTATCGAAATAGTGAAAACAAGAAGAATAGAAGATATACGTGAAGTCCTGAAAGGATGGGGAGTTGAGGTACTTGAGCAAATACAAGAAGTGAGTATTGATATGTGGTCTCCCTATAGAAGTTTAGTAGAAGAATTAATGCCAAATGCTAATATAACGGCTGATAGATTTCATGTCATGAAACAGGTAAATGATGAATTAGATAATATGCGTAAAGCCCAGAAAAAAGCAGCAATGTCTTTAGCAGATGAGTCAGAAAAAAAGAGAATATTAGCCGGATTAAATAAAAGTAAATATAGCCTGATTAAAAATGAAGAATCCCTCAACGAAGAGCAAAAAGAACGGTTGAAATCAGTCCAGTCAGTTTCTCCCACCCTAGCCAAGATGCACTCCTTGAAAGAAAAATTCAGAGAAATATTTGAACTCTCCACATCTTGGGGAGACAGCATCATTGATTTATTAGATTGGATGCACGATGCCATGTCATTTTTTCCCAAAACTATTGGGACTATGATTAGATGGTTTGGGGAAATAGTCGGTTATTTTGATGGCAGAACCACCAGTGGCACTGTGGAAGGTATTAATAATAAACTCAAGTTGATTAAACGACTTGGATATGGCTTTCGTAACTTCAACAATTTTCGTCTACGCAGTTTATTAAACTGGCACTTTTCTATTAATTCTCCATAAAAGAGACGCAAGAACCGATTTTTATCAATTAAACGAAATAAAGTATTATGCTTTATTTGTTAATTTAGTAGCACTGCAAATAGAGGGTATATTCCATGATTATTGTTTGGAATTAGGAATTTCTGACACAGAAATGAGAAAATTTAGTATTGGTGAAAAGCTAGATAAGATTTATCAGGAAAATCAAGACTTTTTTGACGCTGAATTTAAATTATTTAACACTTATTCTTGGGACTTAGAATATTTTAAATTTAAATTTCCTATTTTGAGAAATAAAGTTGCACATGGTAAAATAATTGAAACTCAGCAATATCAGCATATTGCTAGTCTTCTGCTACTAGATTTATACTATATATTTTAATCCTTCGCCCAAAATTTAACATATTTTGGGCTATTTTTATCAGGCTTTTCTTAACATTCAACACTTCTGGTCTTGAAGATACATTTTTTGATTATTTATCTGAAGTTATAAATCAAGATAATGCAGTTGTAATCAAGGGAATTTATCAAATGATAGCTTCATATAAACAAGAGAAAATTAGAGAAGATAAATGCACTAAGTTAAGAATATTAATATTATTACTTTTTTTGATGCTTTTTAATAGTTATTTAAAACCTAATCGTCATACTAGTGTCATATTAGTATATATGCAGCAGCTATAAAATATTAGTTTGTAGTGTACGTTAGTCGCATCATAAATATCAAAATTTCCTCTACCACAACCTAACCTACCATTTATACCAAATTACCTGCATTGAAAACCTGCTCAACTGTAATATTAAATTCAGAAAAAGTCCGTGATATAATTTTTTGATTCGCAGTAAAAACTGTTTCTTCATAAAGTCCATCTTCCAAAAGCAAAACAGAAATCTTAGATTCTAAAGGATCTACAATCCAATATTCAGGAACTTCCAAAGCCGCATATTCAGAACGCTTCTGACGATAATCTCTTTTTACTGACTCTGGGCTTACTACTTCTACAGTTAATAATGGTGGTGACTGAAATACTGCGGATGAGTTGATCAATTCTTTTGCTTGTTCCAACGTCACCACAGATAAATCAGTTAAACGAGATTTCTTGTTACCTGTTCTGACTCCAGTTTCTCGAAAACACAACCAAGGTAAAATCAAACGCTGAATTTCTTCATCTAGCATTTTTTCGAGAAATTTGACAATCAAAAAATGTTCAATTTTTGGTGGGTTCATCAGTTCCAACTTACCATTTACCAATTCATACTTAAAATCAGTACCATCATCATAATTTAAGTATTCCTCAAAGGTAAGGTCTTTGACTAATGTTGTTACCATCTCAACAGCCTCCTAGATGATACTTTTATTCTAGTCTGTAAAGTAATGCGTAAATTTTATTATGAATAGTGATTTATCTTCCCTGCGAGTCAGAGATATTGGTGAACAAGGTCTTTTAGAAAGATTACAACGCTTTTGTCCACCAAAAATTATTGGTGATGATGCGGCAGTTTTGGCTACAAAAGCAGAACAATATTTGGTAGTGACAACAGATATGCTGGTTGATGGTGTGCATTTTAGTGATGTTACCACCTCCCCAGAAGATGCAGGTTGGCGGGCAGCGGCTGCAAATTTATCAGATTTAGCCGCAATGGGCGCTTTTCCCTTGGGTATAACCGTCGGGCTGGGTTTACCTGGAGATGTCAGCGTTGATTGGGTGGAAAGACTATATCAGGGAATGACGGAATGTTTGCAAAAGTATCATGTTCCCATTGTTGGTGGTGATATTGTACGATCGCCCATTACCACTTTAGCAATTACTGCCTTTGGTCAAGTTAACCCCGATTTTATCATCCGTCGTTCTTCTGCACAGGTCGGGGATGCGATCGTTGTCACAGGTATTCATGGAGCCTCTCGCGCAGGCTTAGAATTACTCTTACACCCAGAAATAGGACAAAACATCAAAACTGAAGAAAAGGCAGCTTTAATCAAAGCACACCAGCGTCCCAACCCCCGTCTAGATATCCTCCCCATCCTCCAGAAAGTCCTAAAATCTCCCTGCCCTATTCCCGTTGCCGGAATGGATAGTAGTGACGGTCTAGCAGATGCTGTATTACAAATCTGTCGCGCCAGTAAAGTAGGAGCAATTATAGAACACAAACGAATTCCCATGCTGTCAACTTTAAACCAGTGGGTAACAGCAGAGCGAATTCTACAATATGCCTTATACGGTGGCGAAGATTTTGAATTAGTCCTCTGCTTGCCACCAGAACCTGCATTAGCATTAGTCCAACAACTAGGTGCAGGTGCAGCAATTATAGGTTCAATTACACCAGGCTTAACAGTCATATTGCAGTATGAAAACGAAGAAATCCCCGACCAAGTTCTGAGCCTCAGTCAGGGATTTCAACATTTTTAGTCAGCACTCAGCACGGGCTAAACGCCCCGCTACCGCTCTAAGCGCAGCCATGCCCGTAGGGCTTTACAGTACTCAGTACTAAACTATGCCCACTTCGCAGCTACTAATTCAGCCAAGTCTAGAACTCGTTGGCTATAGCCCCACTCGTTGTCATACCAAGCCATAACTTTTACCATGTCATTGCCCATAACGATAGTTAAGTTGGCATCAACAATAGAAGACTCATTAGCACCTTGGTAATCAGATGATACTAAAAGTAGTTCACTGTAGCCTAAAATGCCTTTGAGTGAACCTTCAGAAGCATCTTTAAAAGCTTGGTTAACTTCTTCAGCAATAGTGCGCTTCTCAACCTGAACCACAAAATCCACCATCGAAACGTTGGGGGTAGGTACACGCAAAGCTGAACCATTTAACTTACCCTTGAGGTCAGGGAGTACCAAAGCCACTGCTTTAGCCGCACCTGTTGAGGTGGGGACAATGTTGATGGCTGCTGCTCTAGCCCGACGCAAATCACGGTGAGAAGCATCTAGTAAGCGTTGGTCACCAGTGTAACTGTGCGTAGTGGTCATCGTGCCTTTGATGATACCAAATTTTTCATTTAGTACCTTGGCAATAGGAGCCAAACAATTAGTGGTACAGCTGGCATTACTGATGATGTTGTGTTTGTTGTGGTCATAATCCAGATGATTTACACCCATAACAAAAGTGCCATCCTCATTTTTACCAGGCGCGGTAATGAGAACCTTTTTAGCACCAGCATTGACGTGCCTCATTGCCCCTTCTTTGCTGGTAAAAACGCCGGTTGATTCGATAATCAGATCAATTCCCCACTCTTTCCAGGGCAAGTTATCTGGGTTGCGATCAGATACACACTTAATGGTATTACCGTTAACGGTGATGGAATTATCATCGGCCGTAATGTCCGCATTTTGTAACTTCCCTAGCATCGAGTCATACTTCAGGAGATGAGCATTGGTTCTAGGGTCTGAGGTGTCATTGATAGCGACAAGTTCAATTTGGCTATTTTCTCTACCTACCCAGCAGCGTGCGAAGTTCCGTCCAATGCGCCCGAAACCGTTGATTGCAACTCTAATCACAGTGTCTTGCCCTCTGTATTTATGCCTATAAGTTGATATCGTTGACCCCAATCATATCGCAAAGGGGGGGAGTGTTTATAACCATAAAGTGTTGAATCTAAAAAAAAACACAGAATTTATTCAGAATTGTTGGAGTAAAGGTTGTGGTTGGTGATGTAATAGCTGACCGACTCCGGGACTAAACCATGAATTGAATGGCTGACGCGACAAAATTCCCGGATTATACTTGACGAAACTCTTACTAAAGGTGTATGCAGTAATTGCCAGTGAATGGTATGCGATTGCCTTCGGAACTGCGCTGAGTCCTTCAGACACGCTACGCGATCGCGCGATCGCTCTCCTTGTGGGAAGCATCGTGTCAGCACTGACTTTTCAGTTTGCTCTTTCAGTTCTTGTTCCACTTGCTTGCAGATTGACTCACTTTGAGCTATAGTCTCACCACCTAGCAGTCGGGGTGCGATTAACCAATCACACATTTGTGCTAGTTCGTGTCCAAGATACCAACGGGGTAAAGTTTGGAAAGCATCCAAACCAATAATCCAGTACCAATGAGTATTTGGATAGCAAGTAGATAAATCAATCAGGGTGTTGATAGCATAAGAAGTCCCAGAGCGTTCTCTCTCAATTAGTGAGACGGTAAACGCTGGGTTGTTTGCCGTGGCTAGTTGCAGCATTGCTACTCGATGCTCAAACAAAGCCGCTTGTTTATGAGGAGGATTTCTTGATGGCACCCAAATCACCTGTTCTAGGTGTAATTGAGCCTGGGCTATTTCAGCTACAAGCAGGTGTCCCCGATGAATTGGGTCAAATGTGCCACCAAAAATTGCTAGTCGCTGCATCAAGTTTAGGGATTGGGGGATGGTGTTAGGGGCATATCACAGTGATCAACTGACCTTTCTACCCGGACTAATACTTTGAGTCCAGGGACTTATTGCTGCAACCAATTGAATTCAGTTGAATAATATTTTCACTGCCAATGTACTATTGTAGTCAATTCACCCTGAGCCTTGAGGTAATTTCAAATCAGGAGCTAATTCCAGTAAGGTACTCAATAATATGTATTTAACATTACCAGATTTTTTTCCCGATGTAGTCTTAATTTTCAGAATAATCATAAGAAGATATCAGAAATATAAAAAATCTCTCACGAGGGTAATATCTTTCTGAACAAGCAAAAACAAAGTAAAAAATTAATCCCTTATACGGCTATGAAAATCTTACAGAAGCCGTATCTGTAAAAATCAAAATCCTGTTATGATACGCGTGTCATTTGTGATGATTGTGTGGTGTGGTGTAAGAGGAACAAAAAATGAGTAATCCTATAGATTTTAACGGTAGACCATTTCATTTCATTGGAATTGGCGGCATAGGAATGTCTGCCCTGGCTTATGTTTTAGCAAAGCGTCAATTACCAGTCTCCGGTTCAGACCTGCGTCCTAACCAAATTACTCGCAAGTTAGAAACTCTTGGCGCACACATTTTTAGCAGACAAGAAGCAAGCAATCTTGAATTCTTTCGTCCCCAAGAATCAACTAATGGAGTATTATTAAATCCACAGGAACAATTACTTGTTGATCAGACAATTCTACCCCAAGTAATTTGTTCAACAGCTATTAACACTAGTAATTTGGAATACAAAGCAGCCCTAGAATTGGGTTGCCCAATTTCACATCGTTCGGATGTCCTAGCCGCTTTGATTGCTGATTACCATAGTATTGCTGTGGCAGGAACCCACGGTAAAACAACAACTAGTAGCATGATCGGTTATATGCTGCTGCAAGCTGGTCTTGATCCAACAATTTTGGTAGGTGGTGAAGTCAACGCTTGGGAAGGAAATGCTCGACTAGGCGCAAGTAAGTACCTGGTAGCCGAAGCAGATGAATCAGATGGTTCCCTGGTGAAACACGCACCAGAAATTGGAATCATCACTAATATTGAACTCGATCATCCCGACCACTACGACACATTAGAGGAAGTAATTGATACTTTCCAACAATTTGCCCAAGGTTGCAAAATCCTCATAGGTAGCATTGATTGTGAAACGGTACGCGATACCTTCGGTCGCCTAGGGCAACGCTTGCAGCCAACAATCAGCTATAGTCTACATCCAGATTCCAATGCTGACTATACCGTTAGCAACGTTGACTACCGCGCTGACGGTACTACTGCACTTATTTGGGAAAAAGGTAAAGCCTTAGGTGTCTTGAATGTACGGCTTTTGAGTCGGCATAATCTTAGCAATGCTCTAGCAGCAGTAGCTGTGGGACGCTCACTAGGTTTAGAATTTGGTGAAATTGCCAAAGGGATTGCCACCTTTGAAGGTGCAAGACGGCGTTTTGAATTCCGGGGGGAAGCAGCCGGTATTACCTTTATTGATGACTATGCCCATCACCCCAGCGAGATTCGTGCTACTCTTGCCGCAGCACGTCTCCAGGCTAGACCAGGACAAAGAGTAGTTGCCATTTTTCAACCACATCGTTATAGCCGTACACTTACTTTTTTAGAAGAATTCGCCGAATCCTTTACCCATGCTGATGTAGTAGTCTTAACTGATATTTACAGTGCAGGTGAACCCGATTTAGGACAGATTAGTGGTGAACAACTGGCCGCAGAAATTGCCAAGCAGCACCAGCAGGTAATTTATCAACCAACTTTATCCTCAGTGTGCGAATCCTTGTTGTTAACTCTGCGACCAGGCGACTTAGCATTATTTTTGGGTGCTGGTAATTTAAATCAGGCGATTCCTGAAATCATTGCCACTCTTCTTGAACCAGCTACAGCTACATCCTAAGCAGAGCAAACTTGCTAGGTTTTGTTTTGTGAGCCAATTCTCCATCTAGCAATAGGTTCATTAGTTAAATGTTATTACCGAATCTAATCGGTAAAAAAAGTAATAGAAATTACCAATAAAAGCAACGATGACAACCTCCCAGGCAGTTGGAAACGTCTGTACGATTTCTGCTTTGACTACCAAGAAACAAGAAACGATTAATTCTGTAGATGGTAACGTAATTTACTTACCAGGCACTGATTGTGTGATCAAGTCCCAGGCTTCTTTATCAGCATTTACTTCCTACAGGGTTGGGGGAGGGGCTGAATTGTACGTTGCTCCTCGCAACTTACAAGCACTACAAGCTAGTATTGAGTACGCAAAAGAACTAGCTTTACCAGTCACGATATTGGGCGCAGGTTCTAACTTGTTGGTAAGTGATCAAGGTATACCCGGTTTAGTTATTGCCACTCGTCATTTCCGTTCTAAGCACTTCGACCCACAAACAGGTCAATTAACCGTCGCTGCTGGGGAATCTATTCCTAGCTTGGCATGGGAAGCAGCAGATTTAGGATGGCAAGGCTTAGAGTGGGCTGTTGGTATCCCTGGAACCGTTGGCGGTGCTGTTGTTATGAACGCAGGAGCGCATAATAGCTGTATTGCAGATATGTTAGTTAGCGCCGAAGTCCTCTCACCAGACGGTACTTTAGAAACTCTCACCCCGGCTGAATTAGGCTATAAATACCGGACTTCATTATTGCAAGGTGGTAAACGGATAGTTACCCAAGCTACCTTTCAACTTCAACCAGGTGCCGATCCAGCAGTAGTTCTAGCCACAACCAAGCAACACAAAAAGCATCGGCTTAGTACCCAACCTTACAATTTTCCCAGCTGTGGTAGTGTCTTCCGCAATCCTAAACCTTATACAGCTGGATGGTTGATCGAACAAGCTGGTTTAAAAGGCTATCAAATTGGTGGAGCGCAAGTAGCACTACTTCATGCAAATTTTATCGTTAATCGTGGTGGAGCTAAAGCCAGCGATATATTCTGTCTGATTAGCCATATTCAACGTGAGGTACAAGAACGTTGGTCAATTTGGTTGGAACCAGAAGTAAAAATGATCGGTGAGTTTCAACCTGTTTGTTGATAGGGACTGGGGATTGGGGACTGGGTCAAGAAAATTATCAATCCCCAATTACCAATTACCAATTACCAGCCACATCTATAATTGAATTTGATTTGTTATTCAAAGCATAAGTGAAAAATTAATTATGACATCAGGAAAAGGACAGGGCTTTGGTTTTGGTTTAGGAAAAATGAAAGAACTGGCTGATGCTTTCAAAAAAGCCCAGCAAGTTCAGGAAGGTGCAAAACTTCTCCAGGAACAATTGGAGAAAATGGAGATCCAAGGAGAATCGGGCGGTGGTTTGGTTAAGGTGATTGTCAGTGGCAACCAAGAACCTAAGCGGGTGGAAATTGCCCCAGAAGCTTTGGCAGAAGGAGTTGAAGTACTTTCTGATCTTGTAACAGCGGCAATGAAAGATGCCTACAACAAGTCCACTGCTACTATGAGGGAAAGCATGGAAGAATTGACCAGTGGACTAGAACTACCTGGATTTTAGTCATTAGTCATTAGTCATTAGCTATGACTAATGACAAAAGACAAAAGAATTTTATGCCTTACAAGTTACTTTTTGTCTGCCTTGGTAATATTTGCCGATCGCCCTCAGCTGAAAATATTATGAATCTTCTGGTTGATCAGGCTGATTTGGGAAATGGTATTTATTGCGATTCTGCTGGTACTTCTAGTTATCACATTGGATCAGCACCTGACCGACGCATGAGTGCTGCTGCGGTGACAAAGTTGGGAATTAAACTCCGTGGTCAAGCCCGTCAGTTTACAAAGTCTGACTTTCAGGAGTTTGATTTAATTCTGGCAATGGATAAAGACAATTATGAAAATATCCTGGCTGTTGACCTTTCTGGGCAATATCATCATAAAGTCCGCTTGATGTGTGATTTTTGTTCTAGACACACCCTTAAAGAAGTTCCAGACCCCTATTACGGCGGTACAGAGGGATTCAATCAGGTGATTGATCTGCTCATTGATGCTTGTGAAGGTCTACTGGACTATGTTAAAAGTCAACAAATTTAGGGAATAGGTTACAAGAGGCAGGGGGCAGGGAGCAGGGAGCGGGGAGCAGGGAGCAGGGGGAGGAAAATTCGTTTTGATTCGGTGAAATTGGATAATTTATTTTTTGGAGTTCCCTCATCTTCCCTTGTTACCCTCTAATCTATTCCACAAGACCATGTTTCATTGCAAAACGTACTAGTTCGGCTCGATTGCTGGTTGATGTTTTTCTTAATAAACTGCTGACATATTTTTCTACTGTTCGCGGACTCAGGTGTAGTTGATGTCCCATATCGGCATTAGAGAATCCATGAGTCAATAGTTCTAAAACTTCCTGTTCTCTGGTAGTTAGTGATGAAAGTACTGGGGATATATGAATTTGAGTGGACAGAGAATTATGGCTGTCTACTGTTTTTGTCGAGTGGGAAGCATCTAAATTTTCTTGATGAGAAAAACGGTACTCTGATTGAATAATTTGCGATCGCTCTAATAAATTACGAATAGCCGCAGCTAACTCTTCTAGTTCAAAAGGCTTAGGCAAATATAAATCACAGCCTGATTGATAACCGAGAATCCTTTCTTGGGTTTTGGTACGAGCTGTTAACAAAATTACAGGTAATAATCTAAATTCTGATTGTTTACGCACCCGACGCACTAGTTCATAGCCGTTCATCCTTGGCATGACAATATCTGTGACAATTAAATCAGGCTGGTTCTCTTCTACCATAGCCAAAGCCTCCTGACCGTCATCAGCCATAATCACCGCATAGCCAGACAGTTCAAGATAGTCGCTAATAGACAGACGAGTGCCCAGGTCGTCATCCACTACAAGGATCTTCAAGGGCATGGACAGTACACCCCTAGCATTTTTGTTACTCAGCAATTTGCTTTTATAAACACTATCAATAGACACTGGCAATAATAGTGTTCTTATGTTTCATACTATGACAGGATTACCTACTAATGTCTGCCTGAGGGGATGATTTATAAAGAAAATCTTAAATCCCTAGGAAGTGTTAATAATACTTAACACATCGGTTGACTTTTCTTGTTGGTTAGTCCTAGAGAGTTTATAATTGTTAACAAATACCCAATTAGAGTGAGAGCAACTGGCATAGGGTTAATTACCTCTGATGCTCGATACCGCAAGAGGCCTAATTTCAGTAGACTCGTTTTAGGCGTAAGCCTTCTCTAAATAGAACCAATAATCTACGTAGCTTTAGGACAGAGAGTGTCAAAATGCTATACTAATAGATTAGATTAAATATCAGATTGGTTGCATTCAAACCCATATTCAAGATTAAAAAGCATCTTTAGTTAATTTACACTTAAAATTACGCCCAGTCTAAAAAAATTTTTAGGCATATTTAACACAAACAAGATTCTCAATGAGTGACAAAAAAGAAGGTTTCAAGGTTATCAGCGACAATCGTCAAGCCCGTTATTTGTATGAAATCATAGAAACCTATGAAGCTGGAATTCAGCTAACCGGAACTGAAGTCAAGTCGATTCGTGCAGGTAAAGTTAATCTCCAAGATGGCTATGCGTTGCTTCGCAATGGAGAAGCATGGTTAATAAATATACATATTTCTCCTTACACTTCCAGTGGACAATATTTTAATCATGAACCGCGCCGCACACGCAAGTTGCTGCTGCATCGCCAAGAACTTCGCAAGCTAATTGGTAAGGTAGAACAGCAGGGTTTAACCCTCGTCCCGTTAAAAATGTATCTCCAACGCGGCTGGGTGAAAGTAAGCATTGCCTTAGGTAAAGGTAAAAAACTCCACGATAAGCGCGAATCCCTGAAACGCCGACAAGATCAGCGCGATATTCAACGAGCAATGAAAAGTTATTAAGTAGGACTTGCGGAAAAAGTTTTTTGTGATGATTAGGAGTCAAGGAGTCAGGAGTCAGAAGACGGAGGGAGTTAGAAATGTCAATCCAATTTCAAGTTGCTAATATACTTGGTAATTGCTTACACAAATCATGAGGTAGCCTAGAATTTAGTCTCCCCATGCTTTGAGCCAGAATAACCATGAACCAGGTAGACTATCTACGTATTAGTTTGATTGACCGCTGTAACTTTCGGTGTCAATACTGTATGCCAGAGGGGGCAGAACTGAACTATATCCTCAAGCAACAGTTGTTAACTGATGAGGAAATACTCACCCTGATTCAAGAGGTATTTATTCCCCTTGGCTTTACCCGCTTTCGTTTGACCGGTGGAGAACCTCTACTACGTCCCAGTGTGGTAGATTTGGTCAGCAAAATTGCAAATCTTCCCCAAACCCAAGATTTGGCTATGACCACCAATGGGTTTTTACTAGCTCCAATGGCACAAAACCTCTATGATGCAGGATTAAGAAGAATTAATATTAGTTTAGATTCTCTAGAAGCAGACACTTTTGAGCAAATCATTGGTAATCATGGACGTGGACGTTGGCAACAAGTTTGGGAAGGGATTCAAGCTGCCTATCAGGTGGGATTTGACCCGTTGAAGTTAAATGTTGTGGTAATTCCCGGTATTAATGACCATGAAATTCTCAATTTAGCTGCCCTAACGATTGACAAACAATGGCATATCAGGTTTATTGAGTTTATGCCTATTGGCAATGAACATTTATTTAGCGCTCGCGGTTGGATATCTTCAGCTGATTTACGGCAACGTATCTATGAACGTTGGGGATTAACAGAATCTCAGGTTTATGGGAACGGTCCTGCTGATGTATTTCAAATTCCGGGAGCCAAAGGCACGCTAGGATTTATCAGCCAGATGTCGGAATGTTTTTGCGATCGCTGTAATCGGGTACGTCTGAGTGCTGATGGCTGGCTACGTCCCTGCTTATTAAACGAAACTAGTCAAATAGACTTAAAAACTTCTTTACGTGCTGGTATTAGCACTGCCCAATTAAGAGAACAAGTCAAACAATTACTAAATATCAAAGCCGAAATTAACTTTAAACAGCGCGATTCAGGCACATCTGGTACATACACCCGTACCATGTCGCAGATTGGAGGTTAGTCACTTGACCGAATTTTAGATTTTAGATTTTGGATTGTAGATTAAAAGAAAATCAATTCTAATCCAAAATCGTAAATCCAAAATCCAAAATTGACTTAAGCCTGACGTGAGTAGTATTCCACGACCAGCAGTTCATTAACTTGGAGTGCTACCCATTCTCGCTCAATCACGCTGTTTACTTTACCAGCCAATTTGTTTTTATCAAATTCTAGGTGATTGGGGAGGTTAGCTAAACCAGGATATTGCAAATTAGCTTCTACCAATTTCTTGGATGCTTCTTTATTTCTGACAGCAATCTCCTCACCAGGACGGCACTGATAGCTGGCAATATTCACTACACGACCGTTAACGGTGACATGACCGTGATTTACCAATTGACGCGCCGCTGGAATGGTAGGAGCCATACCCATGCGAAAAACTGTATTATCTAAACGCATTTCTAGCAATTGCAGCAAGACTTGTCCGGTAGAACCAGTAACACGTCTGGCTTTCCGCACATAGCGCAGCATTTGCTTTTCAGTCAAACCGTAGTTTAAGCGGAGTTTTTGCTTTTCCTCTAGACGGATAGCATACTCAGAGCGCTTTTTACGGTTCTGGCCATGTTGACCTGGTGGATAAGCACGTCTAGGGCTTTTCCGGGTTAATCCTGGTAAGTCGCCCAAGCGGCGGACAATTCTGAGGCGGGGCCCTCTATATCGGGACATGAGTTTCCTTAATTTAATCCTGTTTAAACTTTACGCAAATATTCTATTATGACATTCCTCAAAGCAGTTAGCTAGAGTATTCTTGGTTTAATGATCTGTCTTCTGAAAAACTATCCCTAAATGCCTGCCCTCTCGAACCAACGAATTAGTTTAAATAGTCTTCCAAAGACTTCATTTCTACGGTACTCACTTTAAATCGGGCATTGGTATTGCCGACCTAAAACAGCACTTGCCAAGCTTTCAGGATTTGACCCTGCGTTTCCATGTGTCCCACGGTACGTTTAACTCAGATGTTGCCAAAAGACCGAGTTTTTGAGGTTTAGTCACTGCTGACGCAATGTTGACTATGATTTGAGTCGTTTTCGCCACAAACTATCTACTATAGTCTAACCTGAGACAAAATTCATTCTCTGTTGTTAGGAATAGTTCAAAATCGCAGTATTAGGCTTTGGGACTATTTTAGACAATCGCGTCAAAATTTCTTGATTGCAGAGGAGTTTGAGCAGATTCTAAGTTAGCATAACCTTGGGTGTTTGGAGAATAGCTTATGTTAGAAAGCAAAAAAGAAATTAGCAATTTTCAGAACCAAAAAAGAAATTATGTTTTGAGAATTTTTACAGTACCAGTTGTAGCGATCGCTGGATTATTGACCAATGTTATACCGAGTATAGCTGTTACAGATTCTTATAGAAATGATTACCGCGTCTGTGCAGCTCAATTATTGAGTGTCGGAGTGACAGCGCAAGCCGCATCTCAAGGTTGTGCCACAGCCCTGCGACCAAGAGATTTGTCTAGCTGTGTAGCTCAAATCAAAAAGCAGACGGAAATTGCCTCTACGGAGGCGCTTTATTCCTGTAGTAAAGCCCGTCGTCCTCAAGAATTAGCGGCCTGTGTAGTTGGCATCAGCAAGAGTACTCAGAAGGCAATTGACCCAACCACCTTAACTTACTGTGGACGCAGTTTATTACCCGTGACTTTTGCTCAGTGTGTCGTTGGCTTGCGTAAAGAAATTGATTTAACCCCAATTCAGTCATTGAACACTTGTATTAATGCCAGTGACAGAATTATTAGTATTGGGGAAGGATCTACAACAGCACCGGGATTAAGTCCTTGTCTTGAAACTACTCCTATGCCATCAACTCCCAGTGGTAGTGGTATCTAAGAGTTGAATTTGCCTGTAATTTTTACAATCGTAGGGTTGGCAAATAGTCCACCCTACTAGTCCGTCAAGCCAAAAATGATGGTGTAGGCAAGTTTAGGGGATATTAGGAATTTTTCCTGTCTTTAACCCCTCAAATTTACTGTTTCTGACTACTACGACTGTGTGGGAACTTTGCTTTCCACACATATTTATACTGCAAACGGGTGAAACCTGAACTTGTATCATACTGAGCGTAACGTAGTGCAGGGAAGTATCTCGGAGATTCTTCACTTCGTTCAGAATGACATTTTTAAACCGTTTTTAGTATAGCCGCGCTCATGGCGTGAAGAAGATCCATGAAAGATATTTTACTGTCGTCCCCAAATTAGATTAATCAAAGTTGTGTAACCAAAAATTAGCAGATTATGTCTAAACTTTGGTCGCTTTAATCGTCTTGATTTCCAAAAACCATTTGTAAAATCATCGGCATACCTCCATCTTGGTGATATTTATCTGCCCAAGCCCGGATAATTTCATCCAATTCTTCCATAGCTTGTTCCATTTGTTCGAGAGGTATATCCAGTTCTTCTACAGCACGCATCGCATTCGCTTTCCGTTCTGCCCAATCTTTCATCATGCGGAAGTATCGAGCGGTATCTTCCACCATTGTGTAAGTACGCTCTTGGTCGTCTGCGGGGGCATAGAAAGGACGAGTGAGGGCGTAGAAGGGCATTCCCCAAGGAGAATCAATGCGGGTAACTGTACCTGAGTAGAGTAAACGGCGCTTGATATGTTCTGCCAAGGCTTCACTCAGGGGCATTTGGTGGTGTGGTGGTAACTCGTCTTGCGATCGCTTGTGGAGAAACTCAATTAACTCCAAAAACTCAAACGATGTAACTAACTGAGCATCAGGCAGGTTCTTGGGCAGTTTACGCTCAATTTGCCTTTTTTCTTCGCTAGTTAAACTTGTACCAGGAACACGGGATCTTCCTGGCTGCCAAGGATATTTTTCCATCCACACATAAGGCAATTGAATCAGATAGCGAGGTTCTTGGGAACCCAGCATTTTTAGCAATTTACCTTCAGTCAGAGCTTGTCTCACTTCTTCGACAATGATTTTGACTCGCTTTGGCTCAAGGTGGTGCAAATGCCCAGTCATTCGCAGGTTTTGTCCCTGCTCCAGATAGGTCATATAAATCGCACACTTAGCTGCTGTTGCGGCTGCATCTAAAAATGCTCCATGCCTGTGTCCACTTGTCCGCATGGCACTAAAAGCTAGATAAAGCATGATCTGATCCATCGCACTCGGACCAAGACGTTTGATCAGATCTATGTCGTTACTCATATTGACAGACAGATGAATAGCACGTTTACAAGAGTGGTAGTCAAATTAAACTATCTATTTTACACCCAAATGCAATTTTTGTCTTCACACTAGATGAAGATTTTTTATGCTTTTACCCTAAAATTGCTTGGTTTTAAATGACTCAGGGTGTAAATCGTTAACTTTATACAGCGGAGGTAGTTCTGCTCACCACTAAAAATTATGGACTCTTGCTGCATCAGGTTAATAGTTGGATGATGCAGCTAATCAAGTATAAATTGTGGTGCATTTAAATTGCTTTTTTTGCCAACTGAAATCTCTGCTGTAAGGCGGCTTAATGATCAAACCAACCTATAATCTAACACCAAATTTATCCAAATTGAGAAATATAACAATTACTGGAAATCAGCAGTAAATTATTACCCACGATATTTAGTTTCATTGTTCTTCATCCTTTGATTATTGGCATTAGAAGATTGCAGATGATTCCGCATTTTTTCAAAGCTGATAGCAACTGCACCACCAGTGACTAACAACACTCCCATGATTTGCACAAGATCCAATTTTTCCTGAATCATCAATCCAGCAAAAATTACGGTTAGAACTGGAACAAGAGCGCCGATAATAGCCGATGGTGGTCCACCTAATTTGCGAATTCCAAAATTATTAAACAAATATCCGCAAAGAGTCAGGACACCCAACATAAAAGCACTTAATATTACTTCCAGTAAATTGGCTGATCTAATTGCTAAACTCCAATCACTTGGTAGTGGTACCATTAAGCAAACTAAGCTTAATAGCAACATAGTGGCGAAGTTAATTAAAGCAAAAGAAACTGGATGCAGTTTCGGAGCGCACAACCTAGTAAGAATTACGTAAACAGCAAAAGCCATTCCGGACATAATTCCAGAAATAATTCCTAAAGAGGTATTATTCATACCATTTGAATAACTACCCAAGATTAATAATTCACCACAAAAAATGCCGAAAATAGCACCAGCGCTGAATAAATTAGGACGTTCACGAAAGAGGAACCACGCTAAGAGTCCATTAACCAGGGGATAGATAAAGAATAGTGCGATCGCAATACCAGTCAAAACTTTACCAATTGCAATATAAATGAGTACTTGAGACAAAAACAACAAACAGCCACTCACGACTGACAAGATTAATACTTGTTTTGTTTTTGCCTGATTGGAAGTAGCATTTCTCCCTACTGAATCAAATAAATTTTGCAGGTCTTGCCAAACTGAGGGGTGTAAAATGGGAGCCAAAAGTAACATTAATGGCACAACGACTAATAACCTCAGCATCAAAATTAAGAAAATATTCCCCAAAGTTGGTGCAATTAATTGCTGCGTCTCGAAATTTCCTAAAAAATCAGAACCTTGGTAAAAAAGTGCCTTCACAGCTACGTTGTAAAGTGATGACATCACTGTTGACAACACAACCAACAGGAAACCCACCTGAACAGGTGACCAATTCGGGGAACTACGGGATCTTTCTCTTCTGGTTGTTGCTTCCCGTCTGGGTGTGAGTGGGGGTGAGTATTTTGATTGCTTTGGTGAAGGGTCAGGAGTGAGAACAGAAATTGGCTCAGGTGTGTTTTTTTGAGTTGATGATTCTGATGTTGATTGCTTTGTGGAAGAATCAGGATTCTGAAAAGACATTGACTCAGGTGTGTTTTCCTGAGTTGATGATTCTGGTGTTGATTGCTTTGTGGAAGAATCAGGATTCTGAAAAGACATTGGCTCAGGTGTGTTTTCCTGAGTTGATGATTCTGATGTTGATTGCTTTGTGGAAGAATCAGGATTCTGAAAAGACATTGGCTCAGGTGTGGTTTCCTGAGTCGATAATTCTGATGTTGATTGCTTTGTGGAAGAATCAGGATTCTGAAAAGACATTGGCTCAGGTGTGTTTTCCTGAGTTGATGATTCTGATGTTGATTGCTTTGTGGAAGAATCAGGATTCTGAAAAGACATTGGCTCAGGTGTGTTTTCCTGAGTTGATAATTCTGATGTTGATTGCTTTGTGGAAGAATCAGGATTCTGAAAAGACATTGGCTCAGGTGTGTTTTCCTGAGTTGGTGGTGATGTAACTACAGCCTCTGTTGATGATAAATTTCCGCTCTTTGGTGACTCCTGGGGAAACAGAGAAATTGGTTCAGAAATAATTCTCTCTGGAGATTTCTCCAAAAAACCGTTTTTGTATGGCTCATTTAGTTGTAATACAGTTGGCGCACCTCCTGTTAACACCTTGAGAGAAGTTGTTTCTCTGGTTTTGTCCAGTTCCCCTCTGAGACGATTAATAAATTCTGCTAATATGTCTTCTCCTTCTTGCTGTTGGTCGTACATTCGTGACAACTGCTGGGAAAGATGACTTTGATAATTTTTTAGTTCTTGTTGCAGCGAGCTAAAGGCAATTGTGACACTATCATCCAAATTGTCCAACATTTGACCAACATTCTGATTGATCTGACTAGCTGCATGGGAATTAACTTCCGCAGATCTCAATGTGACTCGTTCGGAAGATTCACCTTCAATTGATTGAGTGGCTAAAGTCTTGAGTGAAGATTGTAGTTGTGAAGATATATGCTTTGCTAAAACTTCCGCCAGCTGACGGATTAAAACTTGCTGTTCTGTGATTTGTCGAGCTTGCTGTAACTTTTCTTTTTCCTCGGTCAATCGTTGAATATCATTAGCTAAACGGGTTTTTTCAGCCTCCAGCCGCTTTACGTCGTCTTGCAACGATTTCAGAACATTCTTTTGAAGATTTTCTAAATCCTCAACTACATCCCAGAGGGCGTTTTCTGCTGCTCTGGATAAGTCGCCTCTGATTCTTGGGTTGTCTGGTCGCTTCTCAAATCGCCCCATTAGTTTATAACCTCTAACACCTTGACGATAAATCAGTTACCAGTTGTCAGTTATCAATTTTTAGGCCGATAACTATTCACTGTCTACTGATAACTATTCACTGTTTACTGTTCACTGTCTACTGTTCACTGATAACTGTTTCAAAGCCTTGCAGATGGGTAGGTTATGAAAAACCAAAATTTGTGCGAAATGTAAAGTGGGTGACAGTTTCCGTTGCTCTGGGGAATTAAAGTATTGTTCTATAAAAAAGAAAATATACTACCATTCCCTGCATAATATTCTAATAAATGAGTCGAAATTCTGCAAAAATAGGCTGTATTTTTAGCACCAATTGCAGAATATGGTGGTTTTAAATCCGTGGGATTCAATAGAGCTTACGCAACTGGCATATTAATTAGGATGTGTCAGACTCGATAATTTTGGTAACAATCAAGAAATTTTCAACATCTGCCGCATCTTATTAAGAAACATTAAGTATGACGCTTGCGTAAGTCTTATTCAAGTTGAATGTGTTAGTACAGCACTGAAGGTTTTGTAGTGAAACAGGAAGCCCTACTTAACTGTACCCCTAGAATGTATTGCATTTATAGAGAACCAGTATGTGAGAATCTCCATAAATTTCATTTTCAATTTAAGATCATCCGGATAATGCTGAAGATGGTGGCGCTGAGAATGGCACTAATGGGGACTGTAATTACCCAGGCTGAGGCGATTCCTTGGAGGGTTTGGAATTTAATTGATTTTAGGTTCTGCACTAGTCCAATACCGACTACACCGCCAACTAGGGCATGAGAGGTGGATACTGGTAAGCCGAATCGAGAAGCTAGTAAGATGGTGGCAGCAGTGGCTAGTTCGGCACAGAATCCGCTACT